>CAMBSR010000040.1 GCA_945870475.1 Phycisphaera mikurensis NBRC 102666 | reverse complement strand
ACGTGCCCGGAGCGGTTGGCGCTGGGTGCGCTCACCGCGGCACCGCCGAGTTCTTCCAGGAGGCGCCGCGCCACCGGATGGCTCGGCGACCGCACCGCGATGCTGGCGCGTCCGCCGACCGCCTCGGCCGGCACGCACGCGCGTCGCGGCAGCACCAGTGTCAGCGGACCGGGCCAGAGGCGCGATGCCAGCTCGTCGCAGCGCGGGTCCCAGCCTTCCACGATGGACTTCGCACCACGCGCGTCAAGTACGTGGGCGATCAGCGGGTTGTTGGCCGGGCGCCACTTCAGGCGGTAGACCTCGGCGATGGCACGCGGGTCGAGCGTCAGCGCGCCGAGTCCGT
Source organism: Phycisphaera mikurensis NBRC 102666 (assembly GCA_945870475.1). GTDB lineage: Bacteria > Planctomycetota > Phycisphaerae > Phycisphaerales > SM1A02 > UBA966. The sequence goes on along the minus strand of CAMBSR010000040.1, from coordinate 12,358 downwards.
AGACCGTCTCGGTCGGGAACGCCACCGCCTTGCCGGCGCGCATCGCATCGGCGGCGAGTTCGATCGAGAGGTCTGTCGGTTCAAGGATGGTGGGCATCGTTGGCGCTCCGCGGCGGCATTCACTTCGACGGTTCGACGTCCACGAGCGACAGCTCGATCCGGTTGCGCTCCAGCGCGGTGCCCATCGCCGCGTACAGGTTGGCAATGGCGATGTTGTAGTCGGCCAGCGCGGTCGCCTCGGCGAACTGCGTGGAGGCCAGGCCGTCCTGGCGCAGGAACTTGAGCGCCAGGAACTCGGGGGTGAGCTGCGCGATGTTCTCTTCATCGAGCGCGAGCGCGCGCATGTTCTCCGCGGCAGCCAGTCGCTGCGCGCGCGTCTGCGAAATCAGGCGATACCCGGCGTAGGCTTCCTGCAGCGCATTGCGCACGTCGAGCACGGCGCCCTGCACGGCGGTCTTGTAGACGATGACCGCGCGCGAGCGGGCCAGCCGCGCACGGCGGTATTCAGCCTCTGCCGCACGGTTCCCGATGGGCTGGCGGAACGTGGCGGCCACGGAGTACTCGATCCAGTCGTTGTCGCCGAGGTCGTTCCAGGCGTCCCCGAAGTTGCTGTTGAGCCCGTAGAGCGCGCCGGTGGTCAGGAGGTCGAGCTGCGGCAGGCGCCCGTTGTCGGCCACGTCGACGCCGATGGCACCGTCGTCGATCGAGAGGAGCGCGGCGGACACCGTGGGGTTCTGCGCGAGCGCCGTGGCCATCGAATCCGCCACGCTGCAGCGGAGCGGCTGGTCGACCGGCGTGTCCACCACCACGATCGTCTCGCTGCCGCCCACCGGCAGGCGCGGGTCGTTCATGGCACGCTTCAGCTCGTTGACGGCGCGCTGCAGGTCACGCTGGGCGCGGATGACCGACGCACGGCGGTCCTCCACCTTCGAGACGGCGTCCGCGTACTGCGCAAGCGAGGTGTCGTACTGGCGCCGGCGCTCCAGGAGCGTCCGAACGTCCTCACCGACCTTCAGCAGCCACTCCGCGCTCACAAGGCGCGCACGAGCGACGAAGACCTGCCAATAGAGCGCCTCTGTCCGGGCCACCGAATCCAGGAGCGATCGCCGCAGGAGCTGGAGGGCGCGCCGGTCCTGGTTGCGTGCCAGGCGCAGGCTGGCCAGGTTGACGTCGGTGCCGAAGTTCCGCAGGAGCGGCTGGCTCAGGGTCAGGTTGACCGAGTTCAGGAAGGACGGGTTCGGCGAGATCTGGTCGTTCGGGTCGGTGAACTCCTGGCGCTGCATCCGGGTGGAGACGGCCAGGTTGCCACCGGTGGCGAACCGCTGCTCGAAACCGGACTCCAGGTTCGCGTTCTTCTGGTCCGCTCGGGGGTTCAGGAGGAAGCTGCCGCCACCGCCGCCGCTCAGGTCCAGGACGGGCTGCGGGATGTTGCTTCGCTCGTAGCCGCCCTTGGCGAAGAGGACGGTGTCGAAGACGGCCTCGGCCTGGATGATGTCCGTCTGGGTCATCGCCTCCTCGAGGCGGGCCTGCTGGACACCCAGGTTGTTCTGGACAGTGGAGGCAATGGCCTGCTGGAGGGTCAGGAGCACCTCGCGGGGGCGCTTGCCGTCGAGGTCCGGGCCGACGTTGAGCCCCACGCCGGCGCTGGCGGCCTGGGGGCCCATGGCATCGAGCGTGGCGCGCTGGCCCTTCAGGCTCTCGAAGACGGAACTGGTCTCGGCCTCGGCCTGGAAGCCGGAGCCGGGCGCCGCGGCCGATCCGGCCTCCCGAGTCAGGGTGGCGTCGAGGCTCCGCTGCAGTTCGGCATCGGCCTCCTCCCGGAGGGGGGTCTTGCAGCCGGCGACCACGGTGATGGCTACCAACCCGCTGCAGGCAAGACGCCATCCCCGCGCGGCGGGAGAGATCTTGAAATTCCTGCGTGTCCGGTCGGGAAGCATCTCGCGAAGTGTAGTGAGTCTCGTTATCCTGATGGCATGCTGCAAGGAAGCACACCCGCACGGATGCGGGGCGCCGCTGGCATGATGCTGGCATCAGCGACCCTGCTCACCCTCTCGCCTTCTGTGTACGCCGCCCCGCAAGCGGGCGCGCCTGTCGCGTCCTCCGCGACCGACGGTACCAACACCGCCTACTGGGCAGTCGTGACCGGCAATGCCGTGAACGTCCGCTCCGGCCCGAGCGCGCAGAGCGCCTATGCGTTCGGCAAGCTCAAGCAGGGAGACTTCGTCCACGTGCTCAAGGAGGAGTACGGCTGGGCTCGCGTCCAGACGCAGGGCAACGCATTCGGTGACGTCTGCGCGTTCGTGCCGGCTGACCGCCGCGTCACGCTCTCGGCGGACCGCACCACGGCCACCGTTGGCGCACGCACCGAACTGCGCGCACCGAACGTGGAAGCCGGCAGCTCGCCCGACAAGAGCTGGAAGCAGATCGGCTTCGCAGACGCAGGCACCACGCTCACCGTGCTCGGCACGGCCGACGGCGAGAAGGAATCCGTCTACAAGGTGAAGGTGCCGGCAACCGCCGAAGCATGGATCAACATGCAGTTCCTGCGCCGCGCAAGCGATGCAGAAACCGCGATGGCGAACGCCGCCCCCGCGAACAACGTCACGACTCCCACGACGACCGTCGCCACGGCAGCCGCCGCCACGACGACCGTCGCTGCAGCCCCTGCTTCCGCAGGCGTCGTCACGCCCGTGAACCAGCCGAATGCCGGCGCACCCGCGCCGACGCCGGTCACGCCGGACATCGGAACGAGCACCACGACGACCACCTCGTCCGGCTCGCCCGCGATTCCGCCGCTGCTCGGGCCGAAGGCCGTGAATGCAGCCACCACCGAGGGCACGACTGCCCCCGGCACCGTGGTGACCACCACGGTCACGACCACGCGCACCACCACGCCCAAGTGGACGTCGAGCCGCGCGACCTTCGATGACCTCGAACAGCAGTTCAAGGCCGTCCGTTCGCAGCCCGATGCCGGTGCCGAGTTCGAGGCCCTCAAGGCCAAGTACGAGGAACTGGCCGCACAGGACGGCTCCGCTGGCAGCGTCAAGGGCGTTGCCGGGGCCCGCGCGCAGCAGCTGACGCTCCTCCTAGAGACGCAGTCGGAGGTGCAGAAGCTCGAGCGCACCAAGGCGAGCCTCGACACCAACAAGAAGGGGATCGCCGACCTGATCCTCAACATCCAGCGCCGCGCGGACTTCACGGCCATCGGGATCCTCAACGCGAGCGCCGTGTACGACGGCCAGCGCCTCCCCGAGCTGTACCGCATCTGCGACCCGATGACGAGTGCCACGATTGCCTACGTCGAACCCAACGCGGACATCGCGATGGCACCGATGATCGGCACGCTGGTGGGCGTCAAGGGCGGCAAGCAGTTCGATCCCGCGCTGCGCCTCACGGTGATCTCGCCGCTCTCGATCGACATCCTCACCCAGCGCGACACGCCGCAGGTGACGAAGACCGAGGCGACGCGTCCCGTGGAGGAGGCCGGCAAGTTCGTGCCGGCGACCACCGCCCCCGAAGCGCCCTCGCCGGAATCCGCCCTCTGCCCGGAGGACTTCACTCCGGCACGTGGCGCGACTCCCTGAGTCAGCCAGGACGGGTACGTTCCACACAGCATCCGAAGGCCCGCCCCGCGCGGGCCTTCGGTCTTTGTGCGGCCTTCGATCAATTTCCGCCGTCAGTCCGTTTCCAAGTGCCAAGCGCATCGGCGGCGGCCCGACTCCGCCCTATACTGCGCCGTCCCGGGGCGCTAGCTCAATTGGAAGAGCACCGCCTTTGCAAGGCGGGGGTTACCGGTTCGACCCCGGTGCGCTCCATTCACCCGGCCGGCCGCGCGCGCAATGCCGCGGCCATCGAGACCGCCGCAGTCTCGACGCGGAGGATCGTCGGACCAAGGTCCACGGTCACCGCGCCAGCCGACACCGCGGACTCCACCTCCTGCGCACTGAACCCGCCCTCCGGGCCGATGGCGATCGCCACGCTCGGAGCCTCGCACGACGCAATCGACACGCCGCCCGGATGCGCAAGCATCACCGTGCGACCATCCGCGCGAGACTGGCGCACGAAGTCCGCGAGCGACGCCGCGGGAGCGAGGCGCGGAAGCCACGCCCCCCTGCTCTGCTTGCAGGACTCCAGGAGGATCCGCTCCGCGCGCGGACGGTTGATGTCCGCGGCATCCACCACGCCGTGCGCGGTGACTAGCGGAACCACCGCCGAGACGCCGAGCTGGCCGAGCATGTCGAGTGCCGTCGACCAGCGGTCGCCCTTCGGCGGCGCGATGCCGGCAACCACGTCCACGCCGCTGCGTTCCACGCGGCTCACGGCGCCCACGCGCGCCAGCACGCCGCCGTCGCGGTCCCGCTCGCCGGTGAGCGCGGCCTGCGCGGTGCCGCCGATTCCGTCGAAGATCGTGACGCCGTCGCCGGAACCCAGACGCCGTACGCCGACGGCATGCTTGGCCTCGTCGCGGTCGAGCACGACCACGTCACCGACGGCGGGCAGGCGGGATGCGTGGAACCAAGGCATGCTCATGGGGCGCTCCGGTGCGGAAGATAGACGTCGAAGCGCGCGGTACGGCCCTCGAATCGAAGGTCGGGCGCGGGGGCGCCGGCAATGTCGGGCGAGTCATCGGCACGCTTGACTGCCACACGGATGCGCGCGGCGCGGCGCGCGGCCGCGAACAGCCGGTCGGCATCCGGATCGTCGCCGACCGCCGCGCGCAGGAGCCGCACGTCCTTGCGCGCAAGCGCACTCGACTTGCGCTTGGGCGGGAACATCGGGTCGACGAGCACCGCGTCGAAGGATTGCTCGCCGAGGATCGCCGCCGCATCACCCTCCACGAACGTGAGCCGCGCGAGCGCCGCCGCGTCCACGCGCGGATCGCGCGCTGCGCGCACCAGGCCATCGCGCACCAGGCGCGCCACCAGCGGCGAGCGTTCGAACGCCGTGACGCGGAATCCGGCGAGCGCCAGGAGCCACGCGTCGCCCAGGAGGCCGGCCGTCGCGTCGGCCACGGTCTCGGCGCGTTCGCCCATGGCCCGCACCAGCGGCAGCTGCCGGAACCCGCGCGCCACCGCGGCGCCGAGGTCGACGTGCGCGCCCGTGCCGGGCCGGTCGCCGGGGCCGCGCAATTCCAGCACGCCGAGGTGTTCCTCGACGACCAGCGCGCTCGGATCGGCAGGCGGTTCCCACTGCATGGCACGTGTTCTACCGCGCCGGGGCGTGCGGCGGCCCCGTAGACTCCGCCCCATGCAGCGCGCACCCGTCTTCGGCAACGTCCTCGAGATGATCGGCAACACGCCGATGCTCGAACTCAAGCGCATGGACACCGGGAAGTGCCGGCTGTTCGTCAAGATGGAGTCCCTGAACCCGGGGAACTCCATCAAGGACCGCATCGCGGTGGAGATGATCGAGGCGGCGGAGAAGGACGGACGCCTGAAGCCGGGCGGACACATCGTGGAGGCCACCGCCGGCAACACCGGCCTGGCGCTGGCGCTGGTGGCCGCCCAGAAGGGCTACACGCTGAGCGTGGTGGTGCCCGACAAGATGAGCGACGAGAAGATCAGCCACCTGCGCGCCATGGGCGCCGAGGTGGTCATGACCCGAAGCGACGTGGCCAAGGGCCACCCCGAGTACTACCAGGACGTCGCCGCCCGCCTGGCGGCCGCGCGACCCAACACGCTCTACATCAACCAGTTCGCCAACGCCGCCAACGCCGCGGCGCACGAGCACACCACCGGCCCCGAGATCTGGGAACAGATGGGCGGCAAGGTGGATGCATTCGTCGCGGGCGTCGGCTCCGGCGGCACCATCAGCGGCGTGGGCCACTACCTGCGCTCCAAGAACCCGAAGGTGGAGATCATCCTGGCCGACCCGGTGGGATCGATCCTCACGCCGCTCGTCAACGAGGGCAAGCATGTTGAGCCGGGGAGCTGGCTGGTGGAAGGGATCGGCGAGGACTTCGTCCCGTCCATCTGCGACCTGAAGCTGGTGAACAAGGCCTTCGCCGTGAGCGATGCCGATGCGTTCCACACCGCGCGCGAACTCCTGCGCAAGGAAGGCGTGCTGGCCGGCTCGAGCGTGGGCACCCTGCTCTGCGCCGCGCTCCGCTACTGCCGCGAGCAGAAGGAACCGAAGAACGTCGTCACCTTCATCTGCGACTCGGGCGCCAAGTACCTGAGCAAGATGTTCAACGACTTCTGGATGATGGACAACGGCTTCATCGACCGCCCGAAGACCGGCGACCTGCGCGACCTGGTGGCGCGCCGCCACCTCGACCGCGAGGACTACACGCTCACCCCCGCCATCCCGCTGCAGCAGGCCATCAAGCGCATGCGCCTCTACAACGTCAGCCAGATGGTGGTGCTCGGCGAGGGCGACCGCGTGGAGGGCATCATCGACGAGAGCGACGTCCTCATGGCGCTCCTCGACGACCCGAAGGGCTCCGCCACCAAGCCGGTCTCCGACTTCATGACGCGCCGCCTGGAGACGCTCAAGCCCTCCGCCAAGGTCTTCGACCTGGTGCCGATCTTCCGCGCCGACCGCGTGGCCATCGTCGCCGACGAACATGCCTTCTACGGCATCATCACCAAGATCGACCTCATCAACTACCTGCGCAAGCAGCTCCTCTGAACAAGCGACTGGGCACACCAATGGCACACGGCAACCTCCACCTCGATTCCCGCGTCATCCACGGCGGCCAGAGCCCCGAACCCGGCACCGGCGCGGTGATGCCCCCGATCTTCACGAGCAGCACCTTCATCCAGGAGAGCCCGGGCGTCCACAAGGGCTTCGAATACAGCCGCAGCCATAACGCCACGCGCTTCGCGGCCGAGCGGCTGCTGGCGAACATCGAGGGCTCGAAGCTCACCGACGAGGACGACCGCACCAACGGCGGGTTCTGCTTCGCGAGCGGCCTGGCGGCGATCGCCACGGCACTGGAACTGCTCGACTCGGGCGACTGCATCCTGTGCATGGACGATGTCTACGGCGGCACCAACCGCCTGCTGAACCGCGTGCGCAAGCGCAGCATGGGGCTCAAGGTGGAGTTCGTCGACATGACCGACCTCGGCAAGCTCGAGGCCGCCATCAAGGCCCACAAGCCCAAAATGATCTGGGTGGAGACGCCCACCAACCCCACGCTCAAGCTCGTGGATCTTGCGGCCGTCGCCACGCTCGGCAAGGCGTGCGGCGCCATCACCGTCTGCGACAACACCTTCGCCACCCCGCTGCTGCAGCGCCCGCTCGAGCACGGCATCGACATGGTGATGCACTCGACCACCAAGTACCTCGGCGGCCACAGCGACACCGTGGGCGGCGCGCTCATCACCGGCGACAAGGCGCTTGCCGAGAAGCTCCGCTTCATGCAGAACGCCATCGGCAGCGTGATGGGGCCGTTCGATGCGTACCTCACGCTGCGCGGTGTCAAGACCCTCGCCGTGCGCATGCGCCAGCACTGCACGAGCGCCGCGCGCATCGCCGCGTGGCTCGAGAGGCACCCGAAGGTGGAGCGCGTCACCTACCCCGGCCTCGCAAGCCATCCGCAGCACGCCCTGGCGGCGCGGCAGATGCGCCTCGACGGCCAGCCCGCGGGCGGCGGCATGATCACCGCGTACCTGAAGGGCGGCATCGACGAGAGCCGGCGCTTCCTGGAGAACGTGCACATCTTCGCCCTGGCCGAGAGCCTGGGCGGCGTGGAGAGCCTGATCGAGCACCCCGCCATCATGACCCACGCCAGCGTCCCCGCCGAGCAGCGCAAGGAGCTCGGGATCAGCGACTCGCTGGTGCGCCTGAGCGTGGGCATCGAGCACACGGACGACCTGCAGCACGACCTGGAACAGGCGCTCGCGAAGGCCTGAACAGGAATCGAACGATGGCACGGCCGGACGGCGAACTCGCGAGCCACGGTCGGCAATAGACGACTGCAGGCGAGCGTTCCTTCACCATGCCGATCCTTGCGAACATCGCGTTGTGCGCCTGCATTGCGTCTGCACCGCCAGGGGCCGCACCGCCAGGCGGGCCAGCGGCTGCACCTGCGGCCCCGGCCCCCACGGGCGTGCTGGCAGGACCGACGGTCAACGCCACCGCGCAACCGGCCAAGGCCACCATCGTCGCCCGCGGTTTCGACAGCATGCTCGAACCGCTCGACATGGAGCCCGCCGCCGCGGCGGTCTTCCGGCTGAACCTCGATGAAGAGGCCCTCCGCGCCGTCGAGGCACACGCAGCTGCGCGCAGCAAGGCGTTCTCGGATTTCGTCACCGCGCACTACGACCAGCTCATCGACGCCGGCGCCGACCTCCAGGCCATGCGCACCATGGAACCCGCCGAGCGCGCTGCCGCGTTCGGCCGCATCCGGACACTCTTCGCCGACATGAAGCCGTTCACCGCGCGCGGGACGTTCATCGACGAATGCGCCGACGCGCTGACCGCCGAGCAGGTGACCGAGGCACGCCGCATGGCGGACGAATGGATTGCCACGCGCAAGGCGGAACTGCGCCGGGAGGTCTTCCCCCAGACCACCGGCGAACTCGACCCGGCGGCGAACGAACGCCTGGAATTCCGAATGCGCTTCGAGGAGATAGGTGCCATGGTGAAGCGCACCATCGCCCAGCGCGTCGAATCGCGCAAGGCGCAGTTCGAGGACGTGACCAAGCGACTCGACCTCACGCCCGAGCAGACCGAGAAGTTGCGCGCCCTCTTCATGGAGATCAGCGTGCAGGAGATCCAGGGAAAGCGCGAGCAAGGCGCCTATTCCATGCGCGAGCAGCAGCACATCTTCGGTGAGCTTGCAAAGATCCTCGACGAATCGCAGCGCGCCAAGCTCCGCGACATGATCATCGAGCGCGGGGCTTCACGGCCGGCGAAGTGACCCCGCCGGCGCCGCGGGTCGTGGCGTCCACGCCTTGCCGTCCCAGACCGAGAGCTCCGGGTCCACGCCGAAGAGCGAACGGGGATCGTCCAGATCGACCTCCGGAAGCGGCGCGGGACCGATGCGCGCGAGCGATTCGCTCCAGCTGCGCGGCGCGCCGGCGATTGACCCGGAAGCCAGCGCGTGGAGCGCCTCCACCTGCACGTCCGACATGGCAGGCACCCCGCTCGAGCGCATGGCGTCGCAGTCGGCGCGGAACCGGGCGCTGCCGCCCTTGAGAATGTCGGCGTGCCGGTCAAGGAGCGCCGCGGCATCGTTGCGTCCGAGCGCTTCCTTCGCACGGATGCCATCGCCGCGGCGATAGAACGAGAACGCGCGCACGAGGGCGAGCACCGATTCCGTCCGCTCCGCGGCCTCCACTCGCACGTCGGAGGCCGGATCGAGGAGCGCCGCCACCGCCAGCATGCGCGAGCGCTCGCCGTCGTTGGAGGAGTTCTCCACCAGGAAGAGCGCGGCGCTGCGGCCCATCCCCTGGACATCGATCGCGCCGGCAAGCGACGCGAGCATCCGCGCCATGGCGCGATCCGCATCCGCCGCACCGCCATTGGACGCGCGATCCACCAGGTCCTCGGCGAGCGCCAGGTACTCGGCGGGGCGTTCGGGGCGCAGCGCCGCCAGGCGACGCGACACCTCGTCGCGCCAGCCATCGGACACGGGGACGAGGCCCGCCATGAACGCCATCGACAGCACCGCTCCGGCGAGTGCCGCGAGACGCACGGCAGGAGCTCGCGCGTTGACCGCTCGACGCATCACGGCACGCCTCCTTCCGGCGCAATTCCCAGGACCGCGAGCTCGAGCAGCGCACGCGACGTGCAATCGAGCTGCGCGTAGACGTCCGGCGCGGCGCTTCGCTCCGAGGAGCACTGCACCTTGATGCGCTCCACCGCGGCCCGGCGGCGCGGCAGGCGCTCGTCGATCACCGCGGCATCGATCTCCAGGAGACCCACCAGTTCCGCCACCGCGGCCTGCGGGCCCGGCGCGGCGAGCCGCCGGCGTTCCTCGGCACGGCGGAGGATCTGCTGCATGGCCTCGGGACGGATCACGGGCCGCGACTCCGCCACGCGGGCGTCGAACCAGGCGCGAAGGGCGACCTCCGGCGAAGCATCCGCGGGCTCCGGACGACCCGCCAGGGCGCGCGTGGCGGAGTTGGCGGAATAGGTGAATTCCTGCGCCACCGAATCGATGCGATGGCGGTCGGAAGGAACGAGCGACGCGTGATGGTCAAGGAGAAGGAGCATCGCCGCGGCGCGGCGACGGTCGTCCGGCCCTCGAGGAACCGCCTGCCCCGAGACCATGCCCGCAAGCGATGCGGCCTCGCCCACATCGACCGCGGCCGGAACTTCGGCCGCGAGCGCTGCCACGACGTTCGGCCCCGCGGCAAAGACGTCGGCGATCACGCCCTGCGCCACCGACCGCAGCTGCGGCGACGGACCGGCGAGCGCCTCGCGCGCGATGGTTGCGGCGTCCGCCGGCCCGAGGTCACCGATCGCGCGCGTGCGCAGCGAGCGAAGCACCGCACCGCGATCGTCCGCGGAGGCCCGGGCACGCAGCTCCTGGTCGAGCTTTCCGTCGCCCGCCGGTGCGCGGCCCACCGTGCGTTCGGTGCGGCCCTTCCAGCGGTCGAGCGCATCGGGAGCGATGCCCTGCGGGTCCTCCACCTGGGAGATGCGGGCCTCGGCATCGCTGGTGCGGCCTCGTTCCAGGAGCCGTGCGCACTCCACCATGGCCACCATCTCGGCGGCGTGGGCGATGCGGAACGCCGGGTCATCCGCCGGCGTGCGCCCGAGCGCGAGCTGCGAGATCCGCACCCAGCGCTCGACGAGTTCCGGCCGTACGCCGCGGATGCGCGGCGAGTCCGCCACCGCCGAGGCCTCGCCCGCCGTGGCCGCCAGCGCGGCGTCGAAGTGCTCGGCGGTGCGCGTGCGGGATGCCATGTCGGCGCGTGCGTCGGACACCATCCACGGCTCCCACCATGTGCCCGGGCGACGCGCGGCCAGGACGCTGGTGAGGCCATGCAGCGCGGCGGCGGTGACGGCGGGATCCTCGAACCACGCGCGGAACGTGCCCGCAAGCTTGCTGCGGCGCGCGGCATCGGCAGTCCAGCCGAGCGAATCGAGCAACGTGCCGGCGGCATCGGCCGCGGTGCCCGGGCGGTCCATGGGCGCGTTGCGGCGCAGCAGGATGTCGAGGAGCGATGCAACGCGCGCGTCGCGGTCATCGCGGAGCGTTCCGGAGGAGGTGGCCGCTTCGGTGGCCTGGAGCCATGCGTCCACCATGTCCGCGGCGGCCGCGGGATCACCGGCGAAGACCGCATCCGCAACGCCCGCGGTGCGCGGGGCGAGCCACTCGAGCGCAGCCTCGGCAAACGCCAGCGGTGCATCACCTGCGGAACGACGGTCGAGCGCCGCCAGAAGGCCCGCCGCACCGCTCCCTCGCCAAAGCGCCTCGGGACCGTCGGCCTGCGAACGCTGCGCCTCTTCCAGTGGGCCACGCAGGCCAGTGCGCTGTTCCGCGGAACCAAGGCGCGGGTGAACCGCCGCGATCGCGTCCATGAGGGCATCGCGTCGTCGCGCATCGAGGAGCGGCCACGATCCGCAGAACGCGTCCGCCGTGCGCTGCCAGTCCGCGCGGTCCGCATCGGACGACGCACCGCCGGCCACCAGCCGCGCCTGCATCGCAAGGAGTTCCTGTTCACCGGCCGCCACGGATTCCAGCGCATTGCGCGCCCACGCGGGCGAGCCCGCCGTGCGCAGGACCGGCGGCCGCGCGTAGATGGCGGGAACAGGCGGCGTGTCGCGCGCGCTCGGTGCGGGGTTCGCGGCCGGGGTGCGTGCGTCGATGCCGCGCGGCGCAGTCGGTGCCGCGCGAGGCTCGGTCTCGGCGCGCCCCGCGCGCGATGCGTCGGGTGCAGCCACGGCGGACTCCGCGCCCGAACCACGCGTCGCCTGCGACGCCGTTCGGTCGGCACGATCGATCGCAAAGAGCGTCAGCCCGACGCTCACGGCAAGCGCCATGAGGAGGAGCGCCATGCCGACCAGGATTTCCACGGCGCGATTGGGCGCGGAGCGCGCCACGCGCGATGAAGCCCCCCCTGCAGCGGACATTGCGCTCGACGCCTCCGATGCATGCACGTCAGGCGTCGCAGCACCTGGCGCCGGACCCTGCACAAACCCAGGCTGTTCACGCACGCCTGCAGGCGCACCACCACCCATCGACGCCGCGCGCATGGCACTCGCCACCACCACCTGCACATCGACGCCGGCGCGCTTGGCAAGCGATGCCAGGCGCGCGCGCGTGCGGGCGTTCCAGCCGCCACCGGAACGCAGGACGGCCAACACCTGCTGGTCCAGGAGGAACACAGACTGCTCTGCTCCACTTGTCAGCCTTGCAAGGCTGCTGGCTGCGAGCCCCCCTTGCAAGGGATGCTGCAGG
>CAMBSR010000039.1 GCA_945870475.1 Phycisphaera mikurensis NBRC 102666 | reverse complement strand
TGCCGCCGCCGCGCGAGTTGCAGGTGTTGCCCTCGATCACCACGTCGGTGAGCTGCTGTGAGCCGACGTTTGCCTGGATTCCGCCGCCGTCCGAGCTGGCGCTGTTGTTGCGGACGGTGGTGCCGCGCACCTCGCCGCTGCAGCGCAGGAAGTACGCGCCGCCGCCGAAGCCGCCGGCGTTCTGCTCCACCACGCAGTCGCGCACGCTGGCTGCGCTGTCGATGCCGAAGATGCCGCCACCCACCAGGACCGTGGGCGAGTTCGGGATGGGCGTGCCGGTGGTTCCGCCGCGCACCGTCACGCGCTCAAGCGCCGCGATCGCCGGCTCGCCGCCGGTGAACCGCACCACCGAGAACTGCTGCCCGCCGTTGCCATCGATCACCGTGCTCGCCGCACCCGCGCCGCGCACGATCACCGGCTTGCCGTTGAACGCAATGGGACCGGCATACGTGCCCTCGGCCACGGCGATGATCCGCATCTCGCTCGCTGGCGCCGCGTCGATGGCCGCCTGGATGCCCGCGTACTGGCCGGGCACGGTGACGGTCTGGCATTCGTCCGGCGTGCCATTGGCGTCGATGTCGCCGCTGGTGCCCGCCGCAATGTCGCACGTATCCGGGCGCAGGTTGCCGTTGCAGTCGGTGCCGGGCGTCTCGGTCACCTGGCAGCTGTCGATGCGGCCGTTCTGGTCGCAGTCGACGGACGTGCCGCCGGTGGCCACGTCGCAGCTGTCGATCACGCCGTTCTGGTTGCAGTCGAGCGCCGGCGTGGAAGCCAGCTCGCACGCATCGGGCACGGCGTTGGCGTTGCAGTCCTGCGCCGCGCCGCGCGTAATGTCGCAGCTGTCGGGCACCATGTTCGCGTTGCAGTCGGGCGTGGTGCCGTCGTGCGTCTCCGCGATGTCCAGGCGATGGTTGCCGTTGCAGTCGCCGGACTTCTCCTGGATGCCAACGTACTGCAGGCGGAACTGCGTCATGCCCGCGTTCTTGCACTCGGAGGAGTCGACGCCCGCGGAGCCGGTCATCGAGACCGTGAGCGATCCGCCTGTGCCATAGGAAGAGATCAGCGCGTTGAACTCCTCGCGGGTCAGCGTGATCACCGCGCGGTCCGGCGTGGCTGGGCAGTCGTTGCCGTCCGCCTCGAAGAAGCGGCGCGGCGCACCGCCGTTGAGCGAGACCTCCACGTACTCGTTGACGCGGTTGAGGTCACCCACGAGGTCGATGACCACGTTCACCGCCGACTCCGCGAACGGCAGCGAGGCGAAGACATGCTCGCGCGTGGCGAGCCCGCTGGGAGCGCCGAGGTTGTCGGTGGTGGAATCCACCATCACCGCGCCCTGGCAGGTATCGGGGATGCCGTCCACGTTGTAGTCCGTGGCGCGGCCGGTGGCGATCTCCCACGCGTCCGGCAGGTTGTTCAGGTTGCAGTCCGGCTGGCAGGAATCGGGCACACCGTTCGAGTCGGCGTCGGCGCTGGTGCCGGAGGCGATGTCGCAGCTGTCCGGGAGCGAGTTGGAGTTGCAGTCGGTGAAGGTTTCGCAGGCTTCGCCGATGCCGTTGTGGTTGCAGTCGAGCTGGTCGGGGTTGGCCGTGGTGGGGCAGTTGTCGAGGGAGTTGGGGATGCCGTCGGCGTCAGCGTCGATGATGCAAGGGACACCGAGTTCACAGCAGTCAGGGATGCCGTTGGTGTTCGCGTCGGTCACGTCGCCGGCGAGGATTTGGCCGTAGTCGACGATGTTGTCAGAGTTGCAGTCTGTGTCCCACTCGCAGATGTAGGGCTGTGACACTCCCCCTGACAGATCATCCCACCTCCCATCGGCGTATAGCTGCAGGGCGTCCTGGCCTCCCTGGTTGTTCGGCTCGTTCTGCGCCCACGGAGCGAAGGAAAATGGCTCAGCGGTGACCCAGTACCAACCACATCCAGGCTCACATGAGTTAGGTGCTTGGTGCCCGCCGATCCATCCGATACCGCGTCCACGAACAACGTTGTTCTCTCCGTCATTCAAGATGGTTGCGAGATGCCCGCCCATTGCAACGCAGCGATCAACCGCAACGTTCCACGTGCGTGATTCCCCGAACCACTGATACCAATGCCCATTCCCCCCATCCGACACCTTCCACTGCACCGCCTGCTGCGCCTGCGCCGTGCTCGCGCACGCCAACACCCCAACAGCCCCGGCCACGAATGCCTTGATGTTCATGCTCATGTCGATGCCTCTCGAACAGCTCCCCGGATGGGGCGGTTGATGCGCGTGCTCGCCACTGCGGCCCCTGGTGGCCGGTGCGAGACAGGAAGGTAATCCACCGTAAACGCTTGTGGAACCCGCTATTTGCGGATTCGCACGCATTTCACGGCAGCATTTCTCAGGAGAAGGGGTTTCCGGCCGTTGGCCATCCGCTTCCTCCCGGATGCAGCCCCGCAGCGCGGCACTAGCCTCACCCTCGCTCCATGACCTCCCGCTTCCGCGATGCCCTCCGCCACGCCTTTGCCGTCGAGCCCGCCGGTCCGGCGGAGCCCTCGCCTGACGAGCGCGCGGCCCTCGACCCGTTCATCGCCGAGGTCCGCCGCCGCGGCATGGTGGGTCCCGCGGTCCTCTTCCTGGAGAGCGTGTCGCCCCTCAACAACGTGGGCGCGCAGTCGCTCCATTTCATGCAGCCGTTCGCGACGGCGGTGCTCGACCCGGTGCGATACGCGGTGCTCGTGAAGTACCTGGAGCGCCGCGGCAGCATCGCGTGGGTGGTGCAGGAGCTGCAGCGGGACACCGAACCGCGCAAGTAGCCTGTGCGCGCAATGACCGCCCCGCACGCTGCCTCTGCCACGACGCCGCACGCCAAGACGCCGCCTGCGCCCGAGCGCATCCAGGTCATCGTCGCCACCGACTGCGGCTCGACCACCACGAAGGCCATCCTCATCGAGCTGGTCGACGGCCACTACCGCCAGACGCAGCGCGGCGAGGCGCCGACGACCGTCGAGGCTCCGTTCGCCGACGTCACGCTCGGCGTCACGAATTCCGTCACGGAACTGCAGGAACTCTCGGGGCGCCGGCTGATCGCGGACGACGGCACGGTGATCCGCCGCACCTCGCTTTCCGATCCGAACGGCTGCGACGTCTACATCTCCACGTCCTCCGCGGGCGGTGGCCTGCAGATGATGGTGGCCGGCGTGGTTCGACAGATGACCGCGGAAAGCGCCAAGCGCGCGGCGCTCGGTGCGGGCGCCATCGTGATGGACACCATCGCGGCGAACGACCATCGCAAGCCGCACGAGCAGATCCAGCGCATCCGCGAGCTGCGCCCCGACATGGTGCTCCTCTCGGGCGGCACCGACGGCGGCGACCAGAAGAAGGTGGTTGAGCTGGCGGAACTCATCGCGCCCGCCAAGCCGCGCCCGCGCTTCGGCGGCGAGTACCAGCTGCCGGTGATCTTCGCCGGAAACAAGGACGCGGCGCCCGCGGTGGAGCGCGTCTTCGGCGCGGGCTTCGACCTGAGCATCGTGCCGAACCTGCGGCCCACGCTCGAGCAGGAGAACCTGGGCCCCGCGCGTGACCGCATCCACGACGTGTTCCTGGAGCACGTGATGGCACACGCGCCCGGCTACGACAAGCTGATCTCGTGGGCCGATGCGCCCATCATGCCCACGCCCGGCGCGGTGGGCGACATCCTGCAGACCATCGCGAAGAAGCGCGGAATCAACGCGCTGGGCGTCGACATCGGCGGCGCCACCACCGACGTCTTCAGCGTGTTCGACGGCGTCTTCAACCGCACGGTGAGCGCGAACCTTGGCATGAGCTACAGCATCAGCAACGTGTGCGCCGAGGCCACCATGCCGCGCATCATGCGGTGGGTGCATCTCTCCATGGACGAGCGCGAGCTGCGCAACCGCGTCAAGAACAAGATGATCCGCCCGACCACCATCCCGCAGACGCTCGAGGCGCTGGTCTTCGAGCAGGCGGTGGCGCGCGAGGCACTGCGGCTCTCGTTCGAGCAGCACAAGGCGTTCGCCACCACGCTGAAGGGCGTGCAGCAGCAGCGCACCGTGGGCGACGCGTTCAGCCAGCAGGCGGGCGGCGGCACGCTGGTCAACGCCATGAAGCTCGACCTGCTGGTGGCCTCCGGCGGCGTCCTCAGCCACGCGCCGCGCATGGAGCAGACGGCGCTGATGCTCATCGACAGCTTCGAGCCGGAGGGCTTCACGGAGCTCGCGAAGGACAGCATCTTCATGATGCCGCACCTGGGCGTGCTGGCGAGCGTGCACCCCGACGCGGCCATGGAGGTGTTCGAGAAGGACTGCCTCATCTACCTGGGAACGTGCGTGGCGCCGCGCGGGCAGGGAAAGGCCGGAAAGCCCTGTTTTGCATGGGAATTGCGCGGCGCGAAGGCCGCGCGCGGCACCATGGCGTGCGGCGAGATGCAGCTGGTGCCGCTCGCCCACGACGAGCAGTGCGAGATGACCGTGACCCCGGAGAAGGGCTTCGACATGGGCGCCGGCCCCGGCAAGCCAGTGACGCGCACGGTGCGCGGCGGCACGGTGGGCCTGGTGCTCGACGCGCGCGGCCGCGCGATCGAGGTGCCGGACGCGGAAGCGGAGCGGCGCGCGACGATCCAGAAGTGGCTGACCGCGCTGCACGTGTACGAGTGATGCGCGCAGCACGATGACCGAACGCAGACAGAGGAACGCACGACCATGGCCAAGGCATTCACCCCCGGACTGACCGTCAGCGCGCGCACCACCTACCGGGCGCGCCGCGTGCTGCCCATCGACGGCAGCGTGACCGTGAAGCAGGGCGAGGCCGTCGGTGCCGACACCGTGGTGGCGCAGACGTTCATGGAAGGCGACGCGTTCCCCATCAAGGTGGCCAACATGCTGGCCGCGCAGCCGAAGGACCTGCCGGGGCTGATGCTCAGGCAGGTGGGCGAGGCGGTGCGCAAGGACGAGCCGATTGCGCGTTCCAAGGGCATTTTCGGCATGATGAAGACCGAGGTGAAGAGCTCGGCCGACGGCACCATCGAGAGCGTGAGCGATTCCACCGGCATGGTGATCGTGCGCGGGCCGAAGCAGCCGATCGCGGTGACCGCCTACGTGGCGGGCACGGTGGTCGAGGTGCTGCCGGGCGAGGGTGCGGTGATCGAGAACACGGTTGCCCTGGTGCAGGGCATCTTCGGCGTGGGCGGCGAGGCGCACGGGCCGATCGCCATGGCGTGCAAGGCCGCGAGCGAGGAGCTTGACGCGGACGACATCACGCCGGACATGAAGGGCACGGTGGTGGTGGGCGGCGCGCGCATGACCGCGGCGGCCATCAAGAAGGCGAAGGACGTGGGCGCGGCGGCGATCGTCTCGGGCGGCATCGACGACCAGGACCTGCGCGACTTCCTCGGGCATGACATCGGCGTGGCCGTCACCGGCAGCGAGCGCATGGGGATCACGCTCATCATCACCGAGGGCTTCGGCGAGATCGCCATGGCGGAGCGCACCTTCGCGCTGCTGAGCGGGCACGCCGGGCGGGTGGCGAGCGTCAACGGCGCCACGCAGATCCGCGCGGGCGTCATGCGGCCGGAGATCGTGGTTCCGCTGGCCGATGCCGCGGCCGCGGGGCAGGGCAGCGGACCGGCCATGAGCGCGGGCGGCGCCACGGCGGGCGTGCTGGAAATCGGCACTTCCGTGCGCGTGATCCGCGACCCGCACTTCGGCGTGATCGGCACGGTGACGGCGCTTCCGGAGCAGCCGGCGGTGCTCGGTTCCGGCAGCAAGGCGCGTGTCCTCGAGGTGGCCGCCGCCGGCGGGCAGCGCCTCATGGTGCCGCGTGCGAACGTGGAGCTGATCGACGGCTAGCAAGTGATTGCGGTACACCACGGTCCGTGACGTTTGCCGTCACCATCCTCGCGCAAGACGCAGCACCCGCCGCCGGCTGGTTCATGCCTGGCAAGGGCATCCTGGCCATCACGCTGGTCATCGTTGCCGCGGCGGTGATGCTCTCCATCCTCTGGGCCCGCGCGGGCCGACCGATCCGCATCCGCAAGATCGCGGGCCTCGATGCCGTGGACGAGGCCGTGGGCCGCGCCACCGAGATGGGTCGCCCGGTCCTCTTCATCCCCGGCATCCAGGACATGGACAACATCCAGACGGTGGCCGGCATCACCATCCTGGGCAAGGTGGCGAAGACCGCCGCCGAGTACGACGCCGAGATCGAGGTTCCCACCACCCGCTCGCTGGTGATGACCACCGCGCGCGAGGCGGTGCACGCCTCGTACCTGTCTGCCGGGCGCACCGATTCCTACAACCCCGACCGCATCTACTACGTGAGCGACGAGCAGTTCGCGTTCGTCGCGTACACGGGCGGCCTGATGCAGCGCAAGCGCCCGGCGGCGTGCTTCTACTTCGGCTGCTTCTTCGCGGAGAGCCTGATCCTGGCCGAAAACGGCAATTCCATCGGCGCCATCCAGGTGGCCGGCACCGCGGAGACCACCCAGCTGCCGTTCTTCGTGGCAAGCTGCGACTACACGCTGATCGGCGAGGAGTTCTTCGCCGCGAGCGCATACCTCTCCGGCGAGCCCGACCAGCTCGGCACGCTGCTCGGGCAGGACCTGGTGAAGGGCCTCGCATGGGCTGCCGTGCTGGTGGCGGCGCTCCTGGCGACCGTGGCCGCCGTCACCGGCCATGAGGGCCTCGCATCCTTCGTCAACGGCGCGCGCGCCGCGCTGGGGGGCGGCTGACCATGGGACGCAACGCCGCCGCAGTCCTTGCAAGCATCGTGGGCCTGGTGATGGTGCTCACCGCCTTCGCGAGGCCGCTCGAGTTCCTCGGCACCGCGGTGGTGGACTGGTTCAACGTGCTGGCGGCCATCGCCTTCGTCCTGGGCGGGGCCAACCTGCTGAAGATGAACCTGCTGAAGATCAGCGCGCGCGATGCCGGATGGGGATATTCCGCCGTCACGGTGTCCGTGTTCCTGATCACGATCGGCGTGGGATTGCTGAAGGTCGGCGCGCACCCGGACCCGCTCCATCCCGACGTTGCCCTCTCCGGCGACAAGGAAGCGGTGGGCGGCGCCTTCTGGTGGCTCTACGAATACGCGATGAGCCCCATCACGAGCACGCTCTTCGCGCTGCTGGCGTTCTACGTCGCCAGCGCCGCGTTCCGCGCATTCCGCGCGAAGAACACCGCCGCGATCCTCCTCCTGGGCACGGCATTCGTCGTGCTCCTCGGCCGCGTCTACGTGGGCGTGCTGCTCACCAGCTGGATCCCCGCGGACAACGCGTGGGTCTCGTGGCTGCGGCTGGAGAACCTGAGCGGCATCATCATGGGTGTCTTCAACAACGCCGGAACGCGTGCCATGATGATCGGCATCGCCATCGGCATTGCCGCCACCAGCCTCAAGATCCTGGTCGGTCTCGACCGCAGCTACCTCGGGAGCAGCGATTGAGATGAGTGACCGCCCGAACGAGTCCTTCCTCGCGCGCCTCGACCGCATCGACCGTCGCTGGATCTTCCTGATGATGGCGATCGCCGTGGCAGGCCCGATCATCTGGGTCGGCGTCACCGGCCGCACCTTCCCCGAGACGGCGACCCCCGCGGTGCAGGGCGCCTTCGACGCCATCGAGCGGCTCCCCGAGGGCTCGAAGGTGCTGATCTCGTTCGACTTCGACCCCGCCAGCGCGGGCGAGCTGCAGCCGATGGCGACGGGTTTCATCCACCACTGCCAGCTCCGCAAGCATCGCATCTACGCGATGACCCTCTGGGCGCCCGGCAGCCCGCTCATCGGCGCCACGCTTGCCGACGTGATCGGCAGCGATCCGTCGTATCGCTACGGCGAGAACTTCGTCGACCTCGGCTACCAGGCCGGCAACGAGGGCGTGATGAAGCAGGTGGGCGTTGATTTCCCGAAGGCCTTCCCCAACGACTCGAAGGGCACGCCGCTTGCGCGCATCCCGATGATGCAGGGCATCACGCGCCTCAGCGACTTCGACATCCTCATCTCGGTCAGCGCGGGATACCCGGGCGGCAAGGAGTGGGTGCAGTACGGCGTCTCGCCCACGCTCACCCAGGGCCATCGGCTGCCGTTCGTCGCCGGTTCCACCGGCGTGCAGACCCCGCAGATGATCCCGTACTACCCGGTGCAGATGTCCGGCATCCTGGGAGCCATCAAGGGAGCTGCCGAGTATGAGTCGCTCGTCAACGCCAAGGCCACCGCGCCCGGGGAGACGGTCCCCGCCAAGTACCAGGAAGCGCAGCGACGCATGGCGCCGCAGCTCTTCGGGCATTCGCTGATGGTGGGGCTGATCCTCGTCGGCAACGTGATCTTCTTCGCAGGCCGCCGCAAGGGGGCCGCGGAATGAGCCAGCTCAACGCACCGCTCCATGACCCGGCCGTCGAGCGCCGCGCGAACCGCATGATGGTGGTGATCCTCGCCATCGCGTGCGGGCTGCTCGCACTGCGTGCCCTGATCGGGTCGAGCATCGGTTCCGGTGCCGATGCCGTGACCGAGCACGGATTCGGCATGGTCTACGTGCAGGAGTCGCCGAAGGGCTTCGTTTCCGAGGTCGCGAAGGATCGCGCCGCCGACGGGACCGAGGTCGAGGTGCGCACGTGGAAGCCCGCCGCCCCCGGGCAGACGCCCGAGATCTCCTGGACCGAATGGAACGAAGTCACGGCCGGCGAGTGGGCCGCTGCGCAGCGCGCCCGCGCGGATGCGCCGGCATCCGCCCCGCTGGTGACCGTCAGCTGGCCGCGCACCGCGGGAGTCTGGTTCGCGGCGCTCATGACGCTCGCGGTGCTCAGCTTCCTGTGGCGCGACAACCCCGTCTATAAGCTGGCGGAATCGGTGGTGGTAGGCGTCAGCGCGGGCTACTGGATGATCGTCGCAACGTGGGACACGCTGGTGCCGAAGCTGGCCGGCGCACTGGTCCCGGCGTGGACCAAGGCCCACCTGATGCCGTCGCTCGAGTCCGCGGGCGTCGATTGGTGGGGACTCGTACCGCTTGGGCTGGGCATGCTCCTCCTCTGCCGCCTCTCGGCGCGCGTCTCCTGGCTCGGCATCTTCCCGCTTGCCTTCGTGGTGGGCACGTTCGCCGGGCTGCGCTTCGTGCAGAACATCGAGTCCGACCTCCTTGCCCAGGTGGCCACCATGTTCGAGCCGCTGGTGGTGGTGAAGCACCAGGCGCTCGCCGGAGCCGACGCCGCCGCGACCCCGCCCATCGACTGGGCCGGCAGCATCGGCGCCTCGCTCTCCGCGGTGCTGATCCTGGTGGGCGTCCTCAGCGTGCTCGCCTACTTCTTCTTCTCGCTCGAGCACACGGGCGCGGTGGGCGGCGCCGCGCGCGTCGGCATCTGGTACCTGATGATCACCTTCGGCGCGAGCTTCGGTTTCACCGTGATGGGCCGCATCGCACTCCTGGCGGCCCGGCTGGAGTTCCTCTTCGACGACTGGCTGTGGCTGATCGATCCGTCGGGGAAGCACTGAGCTGCCCCTGCGCGCAGAGCCATGGATTTGGTCCGGGGACTGGCGACTTTGCGTCGATCGCGGCAACCTTGGTAGAATCACGGTTGAACGGCCAGGGTCGAACGTCGCCCGTGGGGCACGAATCCTGCGCCGATTCACTTGAATCGAAGACAGGAGAGCATCATGAATCCGACCCGAATCGCCTTGGTCTCCCTCGTGGTGGCCACCGCCGCCGCCTCCACCATCGCCGCCGTCACCAAGCTTTCCGACAAGTTCACCTCGTCGTCGCTGGGGACCCTCTGGTCGTCCTACGCGGACGGGGAAACGACGCTCGTGCCTTCCGGCGGTGTGCTCCGTGCGAACGCCGCCGGATTCGGAACGGCCGTCGTGCTGATCGAGAACTACAAGATGACGACCGGCTCCTGGAAGGCGAGCGTTGCTGCTCGCCAGCTGCTTGCGTCGTCCGCGATCGACGGACAGTCGGCTTTCCATGCCTACATGGGCCTGCAGTACGGACCGATCGTCGAGGGTGAGAACCTGGATGCGCAGGCCAACGGCTACCTCATCGGCGTCGACGTCTACGCCGATTCGGTGTACGTCGGCTGGTCCGAACGCGGCGGTGGCAAGGGTGTCGACGGAGATTCCATCGACGCCACCAGTTCCCGCCTCCTGGCAGGAAACATCGTCGTCACCTACACCGCCAACAAGGACCGACTGGTCATCCAGGCGGGGCGCTTCAGGCAGACGTTCTCGTCCTTCCTGCAGTCGAGTACGTTCGTCGATGATGCCAATGCCTACCTCGGCGCGGAAGCCGAAGGCAACGTCTCCGGCACGATGTTCACGTTCGATAACTTCACGCTGTCCGGCGCCGGCGTTGTGCCTGTGCAGTGACGGCGCGGCGCGCAGCCGAGCCATGATTTGCCGCTGAACCCGGCCCGCGGTACCTCTCTGTGGAGGCCGCGGGCCGGTTCCTTGTGGGCGGCCCGCCAACCGCCGAAGGTGCGCTTCGAGCAAGCAACCTGAACCAGTCCTGAACACAACCTGATCGTGACCACGACGAAGCATGGCGGGGCGTGGCATAGCCTGATCCATTCCCCAACGCTCGCATGCGCACGCAACGCCCCATCCTCGCCCTCCTCGCCGCCGCCGCACTGGTGTCCGCGGTCATCGGCGCCGAAGTCCTCGACCGGTTCTCGCGCAGCCTGCTGGTGGTCTCGTGGGCGACCATCCGGACCGGGCTCGTGAACATCACCCTGAGCGGTACGACCCTCAGCATCGAGTCGGAAGGCGACGGCAAGGCCACCGACTATGTGACTGCGTACCGGGTCCCCACCTCGTCCTGGAAGGCGAGCGTCCAGGTGCAGCAGATCGCGGCAACCGCCAGCCTGCCGGCGGGCTGCGAGCAGACCGCGTTCATGACCTTCGGCCAGCCGTTCCCCGGCGCGTCGACACCGCTGGTCTTCAATGCCTACGTCACCGTCACGCCGAGCGGCACCACCGTCGGCTGGGAACAACGCAATGCGGTCCTGAACACCGTGCTGGATTCCGATTCCGTGACTGTGTCGGGCCAGAAGGCGTTCAAGGGCAGCATCAGCCTTGCCTACGACGCGCGCAGCGACCGCCTGTCGGTTGCCGTCGGCAAGACCAAGTGGACCATCGACGGCTACCTCGCCGGGCTTGCCGACGCCGGATACGCCTTCGGGCAGCCGCAGCTGGGCGTCGGCGGATCTTCGGACTACTCGGCCGCCGCTCCGGCCGACACGCTGACCACCTTCACGCTGAGCCGCTTCAAGTCGAGCGGTGGCCTGTTCACGGTGCTGAACCCGCAGTGGGAGAAGTTGTCACAGGGCGGCACCGACATGGACATCTGCAACAACGCGCTGCAGTACCTGACAAGCGACGACGGCACGACCACCTGCTGGATCGCGGATTACCGCGTGCCGCGCTCCAACTGGAAGGCGGAGTTCGACCTGCAGCAGTCGATCCCGGCCTCCGGTTTGTTGGCGGGCTCGGTGCAGCAGGCCTTCATGACCGTCGGCCAGCAGTTCGGCAACCCCGACTTCCCCGTGGTCTTCACGCTGTACGTGCGTGCCACGCCGGACGGCACCACCGTCGGCTGGGAGCAGACGGACACCAACTTCTTCCCGCCGCAGGTGATTGCGTCCGACAGCAGGGACCTGCCTGCCGGCCAGGCGTTCCGTGGCCAGCTGAAGCTGGACTACGACGCCACGCTCGATCGCCTCACGATCACCGCGGGCTCCGTCGTGTGGGTCCTGGATGACTACCTCGCCACGCTCGGCGATGACGGATACAACTTCGGGCAGCCGTACCTCGGCATCGGCGGAAGCTCCACGTACGGCGGTGCGGCTCCCGCGGCCGACCTCGTCCCGTTCACCATGGACAACTTCAAGTCCACCGGCCTGACGCTCCCCTACGGCGGATGACGACGGAAACCATGCGCACCCGCATCAACCGAATCCTCGCCACGCACTGCGCCGCTGCCGCACTCGCCACCGTCGCGCTGGCAGCCAAGTTCACCGACAGCTTCGAATCGATCTACCTGAACCCCGCGTGGACCAAGCTGATCTTCCTGGCGGCCGGTCCGGGTGGCCAGCCGGTGAGCATCAACATCCTGCCGTCGCTGTGGCGGCTCGTGTTCATCGTGCAGGGCGAGGGCACCGCCGCGTGCGCGCTCGAGGGCTACGAGCTCACCGACGATTCATGGAAGTGCAGCTCCCAGGTCCAGGAAGCGATCGACCCCGCGCAGGTCATCGACGCCAACTCCGCCAGCGGCTACCTCGGCATCCAGTGGGGCGCGTTCGCGAACGGCGTGAACCTGGCGACGCAGCTGAACGGCTACCAGCTTGCCTCCACCATCTTCAGCGACACCGCCACCGACGGATGGGCGGTCTACGAGGGCGGCGTCGAGACCGATTCGGACTCGGTCGCCCGCTCCCAGACGTCCATCTTCCGCGGCAGGATGTCCGCCACCTACAACGCTCGTCAGGACCGACTGACCGTGCAGGTGGGTCGGTTCCGCGCCACGTTCGATTCCTTCAACGAGCTCTCGCCCTTCGCGGGGCAGGGGAACCCGTTCGTCTACGTGGGTGGCGCGACCGACGGATTCGTGGTGGGCACGCCGTTCGAGTTCGACAACTTTGCGCTCACCGGCAAGGGCGTCGCCGTCGTGCCGTGACGGTCGGCCCGGGTTCATCGGAACCGAAGTGTCCCACCCAGCGCACCCTTCGTCGAGCGAGCGCTCTCCGGCATGGCGAGCCACGCATCCCGTGCCGCGCGTTCCGCGGCGCGCGTGCGTTCGGCCAGCAGGCGCGCCAGCGCTGCGTCGGTGACTCGCCGCGTGGGGACATCGCGGGCGTCGCTCGGCACGTCC
>CAMBSR010000038.1 GCA_945870475.1 Phycisphaera mikurensis NBRC 102666 | reverse complement strand
AGCGGCGCAAACAGGTAGGCGGAGACGTTGGTGACCACGCGCGGCAGTCTAGGGACGCACACCGGGGCAGTCCTTTAACCACGACGTGCCACAGGTGGGCCATGGACCGCGGCGCCATCCGAGGCGGTTGACGCCAATGTCTTGGACATTCGCGCAATCGCGGCTACCTTTGCCCCGATGCCCGTGACCCGCTCGCCCATGCTGTTCCCGCGCGCGGTCGCGGCCGCCCTGCCGGCGTTGCTCACCGCCGCCCCCGCGCTTGCCGACGGCGTCATCACGTCGTGGGGCGCCAACGCCTACGGACAGCGAAACGCGCCCGCGGACCTGGGCGCCGTCACGCAGATCACCGCCGGCCGCTTCCACACGCTGGCCATCCGCAGCGATGGCACGCTTGCGGCGTGGGGATGGAACTTCACGGGCCAGTGCAACGTGCCGCCCAACTTCGGCGCGGTGCTGCAGGCATCCGCCGGCAACGGCCACACGCTGGCGGTTCGCGCCGACAGTTCCGCGGCCGCGTGGGGCGACAACGCCTTCGGGCAGTGCGACGTGCCGGCCAACCTCGGCGCGGTTCGCCAGGTGGCTGCGGGCAACCTGCACTCCGTGGCCCTCCGCGCGGACGGCTCGCTTGCCGCATGGGGCAGCAACACGCTCGGCCAGTGCTCGGTGCCCGCGGACTTCCCCGCCGCGCAGCAGGTGGTGGCGGGCGCAAGCCACAACGTGGTAGTCACGCCTGATGGCGCGGTGGCAGCGTTCGGCGACAACTCCGGCGGCCAGTGCACCGTGCCCGGCGACCTCGGCCCCGCGCGCGAGGTCAGCGCCGGCGACGCCCACACGCTGGCGCTCCGGGCCGATCGCAGCGTGGTCGCCTGGGGCGACAACGCCTACGGACAGCGCACCGTTCCCGCCGACCTCGGGCCCGTCCTGCGCATCGCGGCCGGTGGCAACCACTCGCTGGCGCTCCGCCAGGACGGCACGGTGCGCGCGTGGGGGTGGAACTCCTCCGGCCAGCGCGATGTGCCCACACCACTGCCCAACGTGGTGGCCCTTGCAGGCGGATACCAGCACTCCGTGGCGCTCGACTGCACGTTCCGGCTGTCAGTGCGAAGCTCCCCGGACCTCGGGAACTTCGGCGCCACACTTCCCCGCGAGCATCGCTTCACCGGCCTGCCGCCGATCGCCGGCGCCGCCGTGGAGATCACGGTGGAGGCGCGCGGCGACCTCGACCTGGCAAGCAAGTTCCTCGTCATCACCGCCGATGGCCAGCCGGTGGGCAACGCCTTCACCGCGCCGGGAACACCCACGGCGTGCCCGGTGGGCATGAACCGCGCGCTCCTCACGCTGCCCGCCGCCACCTACGCCGTACTTGCCTCCGACGGCGAGATCGTCCTCCGCGTCGAGCCGTCCGCCGCCGTCTCCGCAGCGCAGTGCCCCAACGGCGCGCTGGTGGTGAAGCTCGGCATTCCCGATCAGTACACCGATTGCGACGGCAACGGCCGCAACGATGCCTGCGACATCGCCATCGGCGCGGCGGACGTGAACCGCAACGGCAGGCTCGACGCCTGCGAGATCGCCTACGGCGATTTCAACCTCGACGGCGCGGTGACCGGTGCCGACCTCGGCATGATGCTCGGCGTCTGGGGCATTCAGAACCCGCCGTACGGCGATCTGAACGGCGACAACATCGTGACCGGCGCAGACCTCGGCCTGCTCCTCTCGCGATGGGGTCCCGTGGGCTGAGTCCGTCCGGCGACGGCACGCCCGGCGCGCAGCACGCGGCCCCGCGCGGTTCCCGGCGGTTCCGCGCCTGCGCAGCTCAGAACCAATGCGCCAGCAGGATGCCGAGGTCGTTGCCGCCCACCGTGCCGTCGTTGTCGAGGTCGCAGCAGACGCTCGGGCGGTCCCACTCGTTGAGGAGCCGCGCCAGGTCCGCGCCGTCGACGATGCCGTTGCGGTCCAGGTCCCCCAGCCGGTACTGGACCGCCGACCGGAACGTCACCTCCAGCCGCGGGCGCAGGATGGTGTTCGTGTTCTCGCTGGCGCGGATGTCGATCCCGTCGTCGTTGCCGGAGATGATCTGCGGCAGGATGGCGATGCCCCAGTTCGGCGTTCCGTTCACCCAGGACTGCACCGTCTGCGTGATGTCGATGCGGCGCATCGATTCGCTGTTGGGAGAGTTGTCGCCCGAGAACGAGGCCACCGGTGCCCCGAGGTCCGCACCGACGGTCAGCCCACCGCTCAGCGAATTCCAGGTGGAAGCCTCGTCCCACGCGCGGATCACGGGGTGGACAATGAAGTTGGGGTTGTAGAGCGGGGTGTCGATGTCGTCGACCACGTCGAGCACCAGCGTGGCGTTCACGACCGTCGATCCTGCGGGAATCGCGCCGCCGCCCACGATGCCGTCGAACCGCAGCAGCGCCTGCCCGCGGTAGTCGGAGAAGAGGGAGTTGGCCACGTCGTCATCGGAGGTGCGGGTGCCGCTGTTTCCGTAGCTGGTGTTCGCGCTCTGCTGGTTGATCCACGTGTCCTGCGTCCCGGCGTATCCAGCCACGCCCTCCTGGAAGGCCGCGAAGGAGAGACCCTCCCCGAGCGCATAGTCGGCAAAGTTCACCGACAGCGTGAAGTCGCTCTTGGGCGACGTGCGAACCGCCTGCAGCGTGGGCGAATACGTATCGACGTCGATGGTGTTCGCCGCAGCGTCGAAGCGCATGATTCGCAACCAGCCGTTGCCGCCGTTGGGGTCATCCTGGTAATCCGCAAGGACTTCCTGGATCGGCTTGCCCGCCACGTTGGGGCTCTGCTGGCGCCATTCGCCGTGGAAGTGGCCGCAGGTCACCATGAAGATGTTGGTGTTCTTGCGGAGGAACCACCGGTAGAAGTCCTCGCTCTGGATGCCGTTGGGGTTGTAGAACCCCTCCGCGGCATACCAGATGTTCGGATACCGGCCGTTGGGTACCGCAGGCACTCCGCCCGTGTACGCCTCGGCTTCCTGCAGGTACCTGTGGGTGGTGATCATGGCCGGACGGTCCTTGTTGGCGTCCAGGACACCCTGGGCCCACGCAAGCTCGGCAATGGGCGTGTCGACGTCAAGGTGGATCTGCAGGAAGTCGATCCCGCCTGCGCTGAAATAGGTGCAGTTGGACATCCCGGAAGGCGATGCACCGCCGTACCACGGCCGGCCGTCAAACCGCTGCGGACCGAAATACTGCCGGTAGTTCTCCGGGATGTACGCGCTGCCGACACCGCCCGAGGGGGTCACGTCGTGGTTTCCCGGGCAGACACCGTAGATGACCCCGGCATCGTCGAGCACGCGCATCGAAGCGTCGGCGTTCTGCCACTGCCTCACCTGGTCGGCGTTGTTGGTGATGTCGCCATAGTGCGAGACGTACCGGATGTCGAGCGGCGTGCGGTTGTCCACCACCCAGTTGGTCTGCGCGGTGTAGATCTGCGGATAGCTGCTGGAGTAGTTCTGCGTATCGGGAAGGCCGATGAGCGAGAAGCGGGTGGGCACCATCGAGAACTGCGCCGACGTGCGCTGCACGTATTCGTGGTCGGGGGCAATCGTGTCGAAGTCCGGGAGCCGATGCGGGCGGCCGTGCCCCTCGACGCCGTCGTGGGCGAAGGCCGGCAGCGCCAGCGCGGAGCAGGATGCGATCGGGAGAAAAACGAACTTCGCAATGGAAAGGCGCATGGGAGTAGGAGACTCTCCGAATGCACCGATTGCGTTCGGCGAATGTCAAGATTCTGCAAAGCGTGGCACTGACGGCCGCCGCAGGCGCCGCAGGCGGCGGTCACCGGACCGCCCGGATCCCCGGCTTCGTGAACTCGATCCGCTTCGCCTTGAAGAGCGCGCCAAGCGCCTGCTTGAACGCCTTCTTGCTGACGCCGAAGCTGGCGCGGATGAGTTCGGGCGGCGTGTCGTCGTCCACGGCGAGCGTGCCGCCCGCGGCGGTGAGCGCGGCCATCACCTGCTCCGTGAGCGGCGCCACGCGCTGGTAGCCGGCTGCATCGAGCGAGAGATCCACCTTGCGATCCTCGCGCACGCCGGTCACGAAGCACTTCACGCGCTGTCCGTAGGAAAGCCCGCTCGCGCGCTGGTCCTTGCCGCCGTGCTGGAAATAGAGTAGCCCGCGGTACGCGTTGCCCACCACCGCGTTGAACCCGAGCGGCGTGCGCGCGAACACCAGCGCCTCCACCTGCTCGCCCGCCTTGTATGGCGGCATGCCGTCGCCGAAATGCCTGTCCACCCGCGCGCTGGCGATGATGCGGTCGGTGCGTTCGTCCATGCACACTGCCACCACCACCTTCTGCCCGATGCGCACCGGCTTCCCCTGCTCGCGGAACGGCAGCAGGAGGTCCTTCGGCAGCCCCCAGTCGAGGAACGCGCCGGCGCGGTCGCTCACGTCCTTGACCTCCATGCACGCGAACTCGCCGAGCATGGCGCGCGGCCGGTCGGTGGTGGCCACCAGGCGGTCCTCGGAATCGCGGTAGAGGAACACGTCCACCTGCTGCCCATGCACCATGGCCGGCGTCACGTACCGCCGCGGCAGGAGGATCTCGCCAAGCGGGCCGGCATCCAGGTAGATGCCCACGTCCGCCTCGCGGCTGACGGGGAGGAGGTTGCGCTTGCCGAGGAGTGCCATTGGGCAGAGGCTAGGCGCGCGCGGGACGGGCCGCACGGGGCGCCTCCGCCGCGATCGCCCGCTCGATGATCCGCCGCAGCGCCACCGGCATGGATTTCCCGCGCAGGCTGCGGCACGCGTCCGCCCCCACGTCGAGGCTGGCGAACACCTGCCGGCAACGATCGCACACCAGTCCGTCCTGCACCGGGAACTCGACGCCGAGGTCGAGCGCCTCCATCTTGGCGCGCAGCAGGTCCACGCACGTGGCACGGTCGTAGACGGCCGGCGGCACCGTGCGGCGCGGACGCTCGGCAAGGAGCGCCGCGCGCAGGAGGATCCGCCCGCGATGCAGGCGCGTCTTGACGGTCGCCTCCTTCACGCCGAGCACCGCGGCCACGTCCGCCACCGGCATGCCGGCGATCTCCTTGAGGACCAGTGCCGTCCGGAACGGCTCCGCCACCTCGCGAAGTGCGGCATCGATGCGCTCGCGGGCCTCGGCCCGCAGTTCGCGCGCCTCGGCGGAACGCGCCGCGAAGTCCGCCTCCGCCAAGCGCGGCTGCATGAACGGCATCGCCCGCGCGTACTCGCGCGCCACGTCGCGACGGCGCGCCTCGCGCCTGCCGCGGCGCAGCGCCGCACGGACGGCGATCGCGTGCAGCCAGGTGCAGGGGCTCGCATCCCCGCGGAACTCTCCCCAGTGCCGGTACGCGGAAAGGAACGCATCCTGCACCACGTCATCCACGGCGGACGGGTCGCGGACGATCCGCTGCACCACGGCGTGCAGCATCGGCCCGCATTCGCGGACCATGACGGTCACGGCGGCCTTCGGGTCGGCAGGAAGACGGTGGCGGGGCATCCCCGAAGGGTAACTGCCGCGCCGGAGAGATTCGGGAACCTCCGGCGTTCCTGCCGACTCTCACCCGCATGAGTACCTCCCCAACATCCCACGCGGCGTCGACCGCCGCCATCTCCCCACGGGAAGCACAGCAGCTCGCAACCGCTGGGATGGCCCACATCGTCGAGGTCCGCGAAACGGACGAGCACCGCCGCGAGCACGTTGCCGGGGCGTCGCTCTTTCCCACGTCGATCTTCTCGGTCACCGGATTCCCCGCGCAGCAGGCGGGACAGCGCATGCTGGTCCTCTGTCGCTCCGGCAACCGGGCCGGCAAGGTGGTCGACGCCCTGCGAGCCGCCGGGCGAACGGACGTCTCCGTCATCGAGGGCGGCATCACCGGCTGGTCGAAGGCCGGACTCCCCGTCGTCCGCAACGCCAAGGCACCGATCCCGCTGGTACGGCAGGTGATGATCGTGGCCGGAGTCCTGCTCATCGCCTTCACCGCGCTGGCGGTGCTCGTGAACCCCTGGTTCATGGCGGGCACGGGCTTCATCGGGCTCGGCCTCACGTTC
Organism: Phycisphaera mikurensis NBRC 102666; assembly: GCA_945870475.1. GTDB lineage: Bacteria > Planctomycetota > Phycisphaerae > Phycisphaerales > SM1A02 > UBA966. Next base: position 6,929 of record CAMBSR010000038.1, on the reverse strand, counting down.
GCCGGGAGCACCGGAATCTGCGCCATGGCCACGATTCTCGCGAAGATGCCGTGGAACCGTGCAACCGCAGCGTTGCCCGCGCCGAACACCACGGGAGGAAGCTGCGGCTCGACTGCCACCGCCGGCAAGTGCTGCAGCTGATTGAACGGCACAACAGCCGCACATCCGACGCCCCCACGAGAAGCGGCGCCCCGTCGAAAGACGCGTGGCGCCGCTTCGTTTCACGCGAACACGCGCACCGCCAGCCACGCACCCGCCGCCGCCAGCAGCACCGCGAAGATGCGGCGGAGCGCAACCTGCGGGATCCGGTGCTGCAGCGCACCGCCGGCGAAACTGCCCACCACGCCGCACGCGGCCATGATGGCCGTCGCACGTGCGTCGAACGGAACGCCTTCCGCCGCACCGTTGAGCCACTGCCCGAAGAGCCCGGCGGCCGCATTGATGAAGATCACCACGAGGCTGGTGCCGATGGCGTTCGGCATCGGCAGTCCCTCGAGCAGCACGAGCGTCGGGATCAGGATGAACCCGCCGCCGACCCCGATCAGGCTGGTGAGCGCACCGATCGCCGTTCCCCACGCCAACGATTTCCACGGGATGCCGGGCGCACGCACGTCCTTCCGCGCCGGCTCCTTGGTCCCCGCGGACGATCCCCACATCCGGTAGGCCGCCACGAACGCCACCAGGGTGAAGAGCAGCACCTGGAGCCGCGGCTCCATGCGCACCGCCACCGGCGCCGCCAGCTGCGATCCCACGATGCCCGCGCCACCGAAGACGATCACGCGCTGCCAGTCCACGCGCCCGCGCAGCGCAGACCACGCACCGGACGAGGCGGCCACCGTCCCGGTCACCGCCAGCGCCTCCAGGAATGCAGACTTCGACGGATGGCCGAGCACCACGCCGAAGACCGGCACGGTGAAGATGGCGCCGCCGGCACCGACGAGCCCCATGCCCGTCCCCACCCCGAGCCCTGCGAGGATCTCGATCCAGAGCTCATCCACCGCGGCACGTCCCGCATCCGCCGCTGCCGCAGCTGCCCGCGCCCGTGGCTGCGGGCGCCGCCGTCGGAAGCCCGGCCTTCTTCCATGCCTCGAAGCCGCCGGCCACGTTCACCGCATCGAAGCCCAGCCGCCGCAGCATGCTGGTGGCCGCCGCCGACCGCCCGCCCAGCGCGCAGTGCACCAGGATGCGGCGATCACGCGGCAGCTCGCCGGTGCGCGGCATCAGGCGCGTGTAGGCGATGTTGCGTGCATCGGCCAGGTGGCCCACGGCGTGCTCGGACGCACCGCGCACATCGAGCACGAACGCCTCGCCGCGCAGTTCGTTCGCTTCCTGCACGGTGACCTCGGGCGACGTGACAAGGTTCGCCGCGCCCATCAGCGCCTCCGGCGACACCACCGCCACGAAATGGTCGTAGCCGATCCGCACCAGGTCGCGGATGATCTCCTGTGCACGTGCCGGTTCGCAGACGAGCACGATGCGCTCCTCGGGCTTCACGAACGAACCCACCACCATCGGCAGCATCTTGCCGAGCGGCGCCTGGATGGCACCCGGCAGGTGCCCGGCACGGAACGCCGCCCACGGCCGGGTATCGACCACCACCGTTCCAGGCCGCTCCCACTCGGCTGCATGCGCACGCACGTCCGTCACGGACGGCGGCGTCGGCAGCGCGCCCAGGAGCGGCACGCCATCGCGGTTCAGCGCCTTCATCCGCGCGAAATAGAGCGGCGGCTCGGGCTGCCCGCTCAGGATGTCCTTCACGAAACCGGCCTCGTTTCCCACCAACCGCAGCGCCGGGCTGTTGGCAACCTCGTAACCCACCGTCGACTGCGGGATCGCGCCGAGCGCCTTGCCGCACGCACTGCCCGCGCCATGTGCGGGCCAGACCTGGAGATAGCCGGGCAGCTTCACGAACTCCGTCGCGCTCCGCCACAGCGCATGCGCGCTCGGTTCGGCGATGCCCTGCTGGCCGGCAGCACTCTCCAGGAGGTCCGGGCGCCCGAGGTCACCCACGAAGACGAAGTCGCCGGTGATGATCCCCATCGGCTCGGTGGCACCGCCGCCCACGTCGGTGACCAGGTAGCTCACGTGCTCCGGCGTGTGGCCCGGCGTGTGCAGTGCGCGGAAGCGGATGTTCCCCACCATGAATTCGTCGCCGTGGCGCAGCAGCGTGTGGCCATATGCGGTGGCCCACTTCGACTGCCACTCGGGGCCGCCTTCGCCACCCACGTAGACGTGGGCACCACTGCGCTCGGCGAGCTCGCGCGCGCCGCTCAGGAAGTCCGCGTGGATGTGCGTCTCGGCCACGGCCACGATCCGCAGGCCCTCGCGCGCCGCGGCGTCCACGTACCGGTCCACGTCACGCTCCGGGTCGAACACGATGGCCTCGCCGGTGCGCTGGCAGCCGATGAGGTAGGCGTACTGGGCGAGCTTCGGGTCGTCGATCTGGCGAAACAGCATGGGAGCCTCCTGGTTGCAGGTGAGAGCCGCGCGGCACCCGGGAGGTTCCCACGATCCGGGCCCCGCGGCAACCCGGAAAAGCACAGCCGCCCGCTGCACGAGGCAGTCGGGCGGAGGCGTGTGCTGCAACCGGAGGCAGGCTCCGGGATGATTCGATGTCAGGTCACTCAGCGGCGACGGCGGAATGCGGTCATGCCGGAGATGGCCAGGAGCGCAAACGCGCCGGGTGCCGGTACGTACTGCATGTCCAGGCGCACGGCATCGAGCGACATGCTCGGTGCACTCGCGGCGAACTCCACGCGGAAGCCGGAGGCCGTGAGCGGGATGCCGGCCGTATTCCACGTGAAGGCCCACGTCTGCGCAGCACCCTGCGGCGGCGTCGGCGAATCGGCGCGCAGCTCGCTGAGCGCGGGCGCGATCGAGATGGCGTTGCCGATGTTGTCGAAGAGCGAGAGACGGACGCTCGCCAGGTTCAGCGTGGAACCCGCGGTGGCGACGTTCATCACCACCTGCGCGGGAGTGGACGCGTTGTTCGGCGTTCCGCCCATGAGCATGATCGAGAGCACACCGGTCTGGCTGTAAATGTTGCCGCCACCCGTGACGAAGGCACCGGGGCCGAAGTTGAACAGCGAGAACGGCGATGAACCGGCCAGGTCAGGCACGTTCGCACCGCCCGAGGGCTGCGTGAACGAATCCCACTGCGCGCGCTGCGTGTTCGCGCCCCCGGACCAGCTCGGGATCAACGGATTGACGAGACCGGCGTGCGCCGACACAGAGACCGCGGCAACAGCCAGCATGGACACGTAAATAGATCGCATGTTCCTTTTCCTCTCTCGAAACTAAGAACCGACTGGGGGCCGGACAGACAACCGTCTCAACCCGCAGGGATGATGCCCCTGATTCAGCCCGGTGCATCCAATTGGCGCGGAATTTCTCTATAGAAACCGATTGTTTGCGCTGAAACACCGAATTATCGGAGAAACGCAGCTCTGGGGCACCCAAACGCCACCTGAATACCCACCGCGAACGTCGCTTATCGCCCAACTCCACCCGCGGCGGTGAGGCCATTGCCGAACCGACGCCATCGGAGCACACGGTGCCTGGCCCCCCTCGCCGGAGGGGCCGTGGCGGCGCCATGCCGCCCGCCCCGCAAGGCGACGGGGGCCAGTACGCCGGCGTGACTCGAATGCCCCCCGCAAGGCGACGGGGGCCAGTACGCCGGCGTGACTCACGCCCGCGTCAATACGACTTGCCCCAAACCACCCGCCGCGCGCTCGGCCGCCCCGTGATCACGCACGTCCCCGGCTCATCCGCCCCATCGAGCGGAATGCAGCGCACCGTCACGCCCAGGCGGTTCTTCACGTCTGCCTCCACCACTGCGTCGCCGCAGAAGTGGCTGAGCGCGAAGCCACCATGGATCTCCGACGGCTGGTTCTCGTCGCCCGCACGCTTGGGCGTGAAGAACGCCTCGAACTCGGCGCGGGTGTCGATGCGCTTGGTGTGCTCCTCGCGGAACGCCTTGGCGCGCGCGAACATGCCGTCCTGGATCTCCTGAAGGAGCGCAGCCGCGCCCTTGACGAACTCGTCGCGCGGCACGGCCACCTTGTCCTTGGCGCTGCGATCGCGGCGCGCCATGAAGACGGCGCCCTGCTCGATGTCGCGCGGGCCGACCTCGATGCGCACGGGCACGCCCTTCTTCACCCACTGCCACATCTTGTCGCCGCCGCGCATGTCGCGCGCGTCGACCTCCACCTCGATGGCACGGCCCGCGAAGTGCTGCGCACGCAGGTCCGCGGCCAGCTTCTGGCAGTAATCGAGCACCTGCTGCGCGGTCTCGGGCTTGTGCGTCACGGGCAGGATCACCACGTGCGTCGGCGCCAGGCGCGGGGGCACCATCAGGCCGTCGTCGTCGGAATGCGTCATCACCATCGCGCCGATCAGGCGCGTGCTCACGCCCCAGCTGGTGGTCCAGGCGAACTTCTGCTGGCCGTCGGCATCCAGGAACTGGATCTCGCTGGCCTTCGCGAAGTTCTGGCCCAGGAAGTGGCTGGTGCCGGCCTGCAGCGCCTTGCGGTCCTGCATCATCGCCTCGATGCAGAAGGTGTCCACCGCGCCAGGGAAGCGCTCGCTGTCGGTCTTGCGGCCCTGGAAGACGGGCATCGCCATCCAGTTCTCCGCGAAGTCGGCATAGACCTTCAGCATCTTCATCGTCTCCTCCACGGCCTCGGCCTCGGTGGCGTGGGCGGTATGGCCCTCCTGCCAGAGGAACTCCGCCGTGCGCAGGAAGAGGCGCGTGCGCATCTCCCAGCGCACCACGTTCGCCCACTGGTTGATGAGGAGCGGGAGGTCGCGGTAGCTCTGCACCCACTTGGCGAACGTCGCGCCGATGATGGTCTCGCTGGTGGGGCGCACGATGAGCGGCTCGTCCAGCTCGCCGTCCGGGATGAGCTTGCCGTCGGGACCGGCCTTCAGGCGGTGGTGCGTGACCACCGCGCACTCCTTGGCGAAGCCGTCCACGTGCGCGGCCTCCTTCTCCAGGAAGCTGAGCGGGATGAAGAGCGGGAAGTAGGCGTTCTTGTGCCCGGTGGCCTTGAACATGCCGTCCAGGACGCGCTGCACGTTCTCCCAGAGCGCGTAGCCCCAGGGCTTGATCACCATGCAGCCGCGCACCGGGCTGTTCTCCGCCAGGTCGGCGGAGCGCACCACCTGCTGGTACCACTCGGCGTAGTTCTCCTCGCGGGTGGGGGTGATGGCCGTCTTCGCCGCGGGGGCATTGCCGCCGCCCTTCTTCTGCTGTTGTTCGTTGCCGCTCATGGGGGACACAGGGTACACGGGCGGTGCCCGCGACTCAGCTCCGCGCCGAGCGCCCGCGACCGGTGGAGACCAGCTTGCGGATCTCCGCCGCCTTCGCCCGCAGCACCTTCGACGCACGCTTGCGCGCCGAACGCAGCAGCTGCTCGCGCCGCTCGGCCACCTGGCGCAGCATCTCGTCAACCTGGCGCGGATCGGGGAACTCGGCGCGCCGCTCCTTGAGGAGCGCCTCGAGCAACCCAAGGTCGCGATCCTCGCCGATGCGCGAGACCACCTGGCCCAGGTCGCTCGCCAGCTTCTCCAGCTTGCGGCGCGGACCGAGGCGCGACACCAGCACCAGCTGCAGCGCAATGCGCTGGCACTCCTTGCGCACCTCGTGCAGTCCGTCCAGGTGCCCGGCGTCCCATGGCACCGCTGCCTCGCGCCGTGCGCGCCGCCACCTGCGCGAGATCGTCTCGGCGATGCCGTCCGGGCCCACGGCGCGCAGGTCCACCGCGTGCATGCGCATGCGCATGGCCTCAAGCTGCCCGCGCAGGATCGCCGCGGCCTGCTGCCAGTCCGCCGCTGCGGTGGTGGCCTTCTCCGGCGCGAGCACCGCCACGGTGATCGCCTGGATGCTGCGCCGCGACTGCCCGGGGAAGATCTCGCAGACGCTCGCGATGGTCTCGATGAGGACATCGCGGTCGCGCGTTGCAGAAAGGCGCTCGGCGGTGGCGCGCACCTCTTCCTGCACCGCGCGCACCTCGACGGCATCCACTGCGCCCTTGCACAGGCTTGCCCCCGCGCGGAACCGCTTCAGCGCGCGGCGCATCTCGTGCACGGCGCGCCGGCGGCGCGGCTGTTCCCAGCTTGCAAGCCCGTCGCATTCCAGGAGCGCCGCGTCGATCTCCGCCAGGAGCGCCTCGCGCAGCGACTCGCCGAGCTCCGCCGCGGGCGCGATGCGCGCCGGCTTGCGGTGCGCCGGCTTCGGCGCCTCCGCGAGCGCGTCATCGGGCGTTCCATCGGTGTTGGCCTGTTCCGCTTTCTCCATGGCTTCACCCGTGCGATGCCACGATCGACGCGATTCCCGCGCCGCCGAGCACCAGCGAGACCACGCCGTTGAGCGTCGTGAAGTGCTTGGCGAATCCGGCCGCACCGCCGGTGGCAAGGAGCACGTGCTCCATGGCAATCACCGCCGCCGCCACGCCGACCGCCACGCCGAAGCCGGTGCCGAGCGCCGCGTCCGCGCGCCAGAACGCCACCAGCATCAGGACGGAACCCACGTGCATGGCCCGCGAGACCCACGCCGCTCGCTTCATGCCGAGCCGCGCCGGGATGCTGTGCAGGCCGTCGCGCACGTCGACCGCCACGTCCTGCATGGCGTACAGCACGTCGAAGCCCGCCACCCAGAGCAGCACCGCGCCCGCCAGGAGCCACGGCGCCGAGCCGGTCACGGCTTCCGGCCGCACGGCAAGCGCCGCAGCCACCGGGCTGATCGCCAGGCTCGCGCCGAGCCACACGTGGCAGAGCATGGTGAAGCGCTTGAAGAGCCCGTACGCGCAGATCCACGCAAGCACCGGCAGCGAGAGCACCACCGGCCACGGGTTCCCCTGGAGCAGCGCAAAGAGCGCGCAGCAGCCCACGAAGAGCGCGCCGGACGCGGCAAGCGCGGCCTTCGCCTG
>CAMBSR010000037.1 GCA_945870475.1 Phycisphaera mikurensis NBRC 102666 | reverse complement strand
AAGGTCTCCGGCGCGCAGCTTGGCGAAGCCGTCACCCTGATGGAAGGCCAGCTTCGCAAGCTCATGAAGCAGATGCCGGAGCCCGTTGCCACCAAGCTTGCGCCGCTGATGCAGCGCATGCCCGTCGATCCGTCCAACACGCGCGTGACCGTGGCCGAGCGATTCCAGAACGTGCTGGCCGTGCTTTCCGAGCTGAACAAGGCCAACAGCGAGCTGGCCATCTCCTACGAGATCCGCAAGTTCGCCGACGGTTCCTCCGGCGAGGTGCAGGTGATCTACCTGGGCCTCGCACAGGCGTACTACATCAGCCCGCGCGGGGATGCCGGCATCGGCCGTCCCGGCGAGGACGGCTGGACGTGGACCCCGGCACCCGACGCCGCGCAGGCCATCCTCTCCACGCTCGAGATCATCCAGGGCAAGGAATCCCCCGCCTTCGTCCCGCTTCCGATCACCATCAAATGAACATCCGCAAGTCATCCATCGGTTGCGCACTGCTTGCGATGCTCGTCGCGACGGTCGCGTTCGCACAGGCCCCGGCACCCGCCGGCGAGAAGCCCGCCGACGCCAAGGCCGTCGACGGCACCGCCGTGGTCGCCAAGGCATCCAAGGGCGCCGAGGCCCAGTTGGCCAAGAGCGTCGAGGAGCTGAACACCCTCCGCGCGCAGATCGCCACCGAGAAGCTGCCGATCGCGCAGCAGCTCACCGGCCTCGAGGAGAACGTGGTCCAGCTCCGCGCCGAGAGCGCGCGCGTCCAGCGCCTGGTGGACGCGGGTGCCCTCGAGATCGGCACGCTGAAGCAGGAGATCAAGTTCAAGCAGGACGAGCTCACCTACATCGGCAGCCTGCTCGACGAGTACGCGCGCACCTTCGAGACCAAGATCGGCGTGGGCGAGCAGCAGGTCTACGGGCAGTCCATCGAGACCGCCAAGCAGGCCGTCGAGAACAAGACGCTCACCTCGGCCGAGCGCTTCTCCCGGCAGACGGCCTTCGCGGGCCTCACCATCAAGCGGCTCTTCGACGTGGTCGGCGGCGCACGGTTCGCGGGCGTCGGTGTCGACACCATGGGCACGGTGATGAACGGCCAGTTCGCGATGATCGGCCCCGTGGCGCTCTTCCGCGCGGATTCCGGCACTGCGGGCATCGCGGTGACGCAGCCCGGCTCGGTGAACCCGCTGGTGCGTCAGCTCGAGGGCGACATCGCCGGCACCATCGGGCCCCTCGTGGCCTCGGGCGAGGGCACGCTTGCGCTTGACCCCTCGCGCGGCGGGGCGCTCAAGGAACTGGTCCAGAAGACCAACATCGTCCACATCTTCATCAAGGGCGGCCCGATCATGTGGCCGATGCTCCTGGCATCCTGCGTCGGCCTGGCGGTGGTGCTCGAGCGCATCATCTTCCTGTCCATCGAGGGCAAGCGCCGCAGCGCGAAGGCGCAGGCGCAGTTCTTCATGGACGTGAACAAGGGCGACCTGGCGGCGGCCGTTGCACTGGCGAAGTCGACGAAGGACGCCGTCGTCTCGACGCTCGGATACGCACTCGAGCGCCGCGACCAGTCGATGGCGCACGCGCTGACCTACGCCGAGACGCGCACCATGAAGCGCTACCGCCGCGGACTGGCGATCCTGGACACCGTCATCACCCTGGCTCCGCTCCTGGGCCTCCTCGGCACGGTGACCGGCATGATGTCGTCGTTCTCCTCCATCGGCGGAGACATGGGTTCCCCGGGCGCCATCACGGGCGGCATCTCCGAGGCGCTCATCGCGACGGCGTTCGGCCTGGTGATCGCCATGACCTGCCTCATCCCGTTCAACTACCTGAACAGCCGCATCGAGGGCATGGAGACGGAGATGCTGGCGGCGGGCGAGCAGCTCAAGCTGCTCGTGGACACCCGGCCGCACGCCCCGCGTGCCGCGCACGGCACGCCCGGCGATTCGGACGACGACGAACTGGTCCTGTCCGGCGGATCCTTCGACGGCGCATCGACCTCGCTCCCGGGAGGCGCCTGACATGGCCGGCGGCGGCGGAGGGATGAAGCGCGGCAAGAAGAAGGGCGCGCGCATCGACATCATTCCCCTCATCGACATCATCTTCTTCCTGCTTGCCACCTTCATCATGGTGTCGCTGAGCATGTCGAAGAACCAGGGCGTGAAGGTCGCGCTCGCGGGCGCCGGCACCGCGCAGTCCCTCGGCGACCAGTCGGAGATGGAGAAGTCCGTCACCCTCAGCGTCAACGACAAGGGCGAGGTCTTCTTCAACAAGGAGAAGGTCTCCATGGCCCAGCTCCCCATGAAGCTGCAGACCTACAAGATGTCGTCCAAGGACCCGAAGGTGGTCATCAACAGCGACGGTGGAGCGGACTTCAAGTTCGTGGTTTCCGTGCTCGACGAGGTGCGCAAGCTGGGCATCGCCAAGGTCGGCATCAGCACCGACAAGAAGTGAACGACGCATGAGCAAGGCCGCCGTCATCCTCGCAGTCGTCGGCGCCGTCCTGGTGCACGGGATCGTGCTGCTGTTCGGCGGCATCATCTTCCTGGGCGAGGAGACGCACGCCAGCAAGCGCGACGTGGAGCTGGTGAGCGAGGAAGTCCAGAAGGACAAGGAAGAGACGGTCAAGGAAGAGGAGAAGCAGGAGGTCAAGCAGGAGACCGAGGCTCCGCCCGACCCGAACCAGTCGATCAAGAGCGTCGACGCGCCCTCCCAGTCCTCCGACGACGCGCCCGCGCTCGATGCGGCCAGCCTGAGCGCCATCGAGGCGGCCCTGAACGGCGGCGGCGTGGCGGGCGGCGACTTCGGCGCCGGCGCCGCATCGCTCGCCACCGGCGGCCGCATCGGCGGCACCGGGAAGGGCGGCGGCGAGGAACAGGCCTCCGAAGAGGCGTTCAGCATGTCGGAGATCGACCAGCGCCCGCGCCCCATCCAGCAGGTGGCCGGCACGTTCCCGCAGGAGATGCGCTCCAAGAGCGTCGAGGGCGTGGTCACCCTGATCTTCATCGTGGACGAGACCGGCCGCGTGGTGAACCCGCGCGTCGAGAAGGCGTCCCACCCGGCATTCGAGGCCCCCGCGCTCGAGGCGCTGCGGCAGTGGAAGTTCGAGCCCGCCGTCAAGAGCGGCAAGCGCGTGAGCTGCCGCATGCGCGTCCCCATGAGATTCCAGCCAAGGTAACGCCATGCAATCGATGCACCGCCTGAAGATCGTCCCGTTTGCCGCGGCACTGCTCGCCGCGTGCCTTGCCTGCGCATCGCGCGCCGCCGCGCCGGTGGGCGATTCGTCGACGCCGTCGCTTGCCATTGCGCCGCCCGACCTCTCGGACATCTGGAACGATCCGTCGTTCGTGAAGGGCTTCCTGGGCGGCTACGGCATCAGCCCGGACGTGGAGCCGCGCATCTCGCAGGACGACATGGCCATCATGGAGCTGGTGCGCCAGCTGATGCCGATCAACGTGCCCGCCACCGAGGCGCTGCTCCGCGACTCGGTTCGCCCGGAATCCTCGGCGGTGCTCGACCTGACGCTCGGCGGCACGCTCTACCAGCAGGGCAAGGCCGAGGAGGCGCTCGCCGCCTACCGCTCCGCCGTGGCCAAGTTCCCGAGCTTCCGCCGCGCCTACCGCAGCATCGGCAGCATCTGCTACAGCCGCAACGAGTACGAGGATGCCATCGCCGCGTTCAACAAGATGATCGAGCTCGGCAGCGCCGACGCCGACTCCTACGGTCGCCTGGGCGCGTGCCACACGGCGCGCAAGGACTTCCAGCCCGCGGAGGCGGCGTTCCGCAACGCGCTGCTCCTGCAGCCCGAGGAAGTGAAGTGGCGCCTGGGCCTGGTGTACGCGGTGCGTGCGCAGGGCAAGTTCGAAGACGTCATCAGCCTGGTGAAGGGACTGCTCGCCAAGTTCCCCGACAACTACGCGTTCTGGCTCCTGCAGGCCTCCGCCTACGTGGAACTGAAGCAGCCGGTGGAGGCATCGGTGAGCCTGGAGGCGGTGGACGCCATCGGCAAGTCCACGCCTGACAGCCTGTACATGCTGGGCGACCTGTACATCTCGCAGAACCTGCCGGCGATGGCGCTCTCTGCGTACATGCGCGCGGTGGAGAAGGACCCGGCGCAGCCGGCGGCGCGCGCCATCCGTGCGAGCGAGATGCTCGCCTTCCGCGGCGGCCTGCCGCAGTCGAAGGACCTGCTCGCGCTGGTGAAGAAAACCTGGGGCGACTCGCTGGCCGACGCCGACCGCCGCAAGCTCCTGAAGCTGCAGGCGCGCGTGGCCATGAGCGGCGGCAGCGGCAACGAGGAGACCGCGGCGGTGCTCGAGGAAGTGATCCAGATCGACCCGCTCGACGGCGAGGCGCTGATGCTCCTGGGCCAGCACTACAAGACCGCCGCGCAGCCGGACAAGGCCATCCTGTTCTACGAGCGCGCGGCGCGCCTTGAGTCGTTCGCGGCCAATGCGAAGGTCAAGATCGCGCAGGTGTACGTGGGCCAGAGCCGGTTCGACGAGGCGCTCGCGCTCCTGCGCGACGCCCAGTCGATCAAGCCGCGCGAGGACGTGGCGCGCCTCATCGAGCAGGTGGAGCGCGCAGCCAAGGGCAAGCGCTGATCAGATCGCCTCGAGCGTCCTCATAATTGTTCAGCATTAATGAAGGATGCGAAGTCGATGCACCGGATCCAAGCATCGATCTCCCTGCGGAACAGGGACTTAGGCAGCCCTGACGCAATCTGAACGAAGGGTTCGCGCAACAAACATGCCGAGTCGGCGAACGGGTGGCAGAATGCGTCGTCATCACATCTCGGAGTCTGGATCCTCGGTAGTACCCCTTGGATCTTGGTCCAGTCAGTTTCGGCACCGTCCTTTTAGAAAGAAAGACCACGAAATGAAGATCAGCACCGTCGGAAGCACGTTGGCACTCGTGATCGGCTCGTCGATGATCGCCCAGAGCGCGATCGCGGCCGAGATCCTCGTCAGCGGCAACATCAACACGTCCACCACCTGGACCGCGAACAACACCTACAACCTCCAGGGCCAGGTCTACGTCCTCCCCGGCGCGACCCTGACCATCCAGGCCGGCACCGTGGTCGCCAGCGATGCGGGCGGCTCGCTCGCCGTGACGCGCGACGCTCGCCTGGTCTGCAACGGCAACGCCAGCAGCCCGGTGATCTTCACCTCCAAGACTGACAAGAACACCTGGACCCCGTCGAACCCGGGCGGCCAGTGGCGCGCCGTTGCCAACGAGTGGGGCAACATCACGATCATGGGCAACGGCTACATCGGCAAGTACGGCGCCGGCGCCCCCGGCACGAACACCGCTGCTCCGAACGCGGGCAACTACGCCAACATGGAAGGCCTGACCGCGTCGGGCTCCAGCGACACCCGCACCTTCTACGGCGGCGGCAACGACCTGGACAACAGCGGCAGCCTCACCTACACCCAGATCCGCTACGGCGGCCTGGTGGTCGGCCTCGGCAACGAGCTCAACGGCCTGTCCCTCGGCGGCATCGGCCGCAGCACCACCATCAACCACATCGAGATCATGAACAACGTCGATGACGGCATCGAGATCTGGGGCGGTACGGTGGACTTGAAGTACGTCAGCATCTGGAACGCCGGCGACGACTCGTTCGACATCGACCACGGCTGGCGCGGCCGCGCGCAGCACGGCCTGATCGTCCAGGGCTACTCGATCCCCGGCGCAGCCTCCGGCTCGGGCACCTGCGACAGCATCTTCGAGTTCGACGGTGCCGCAAAGTCTGACGCGCAGCCCGTGACGACCGCGAACCTGTACAACTTCACCGCCATCGGCCAGCCGCTGAGCAACAAGAACGCGTGCAAGTTCCGCGACAACGCCCGCGTGCAGTACAACCAGTCCATCTTCATGGACATCGGCGCTGCCGTCGTCCGGAACGACAACACCGACAACGAGGCCACCGACGGCCAGACCGGCTACGGCCACAACGGAACGCTCACCTGGGCGAACACCTGGACCACGGCCTACAACGTGACCTCCCCGGTGAATCCGTTCAGCACCCCGGCCGCCATCGCCGCTGCCTACCGTGCACAGAGCGCCGGCACCCTGATTCAGTACACGGACAACGTGTTCTTCAACAACAACGCCACCGCGGCGTACACCGAGGCCAACGCCCGTAGCGTGTTCGCTGCCGCGAACAACAACGTGCAGGCCACCAGCTCGCCGATCACGAGCATCACCCGTGGTTCCAACGTCTCCCAGGGCGGCGGCGTGATCCAGCCGGTCATCAGCCTCGATCCCCGCGCTGCCAACAACGCGGTGACCTCGGCCGGTACCGCCCCGAACGACGGCTTCTTCGACCAGGTCAACTACCGCGGCGGATTCAGCCCGACTTCGAGCTGGCTGTGCGGCTGGACGGCCTCGCAGGCGTTCGGTTACACGACCGCGGGCTGCAGCACTCCGTGCCCTGCTGACCTGAACGGCGACCGCCTGGTTGGTGGCGCTGACCTTGGTGCCCTCCTGGGCAACTGGAACGGCTCCGGCACCGGCGACCTGAACGGCGACGGCATCGTCACCGGCTCGGACCTCGGCGCGATGCTCGGCGCCTGGGGCGCTTGCGCGCAGTAAGTAAAGTGGTTTGAATACGGCATCCGGCGGCGGGCCAGTCCCGCCGCCGGATGTTTCTTCTTGATCGCAAGGAAAGGCATGGATTCGAACATGGTGCGACATATGGCGGCCTGGGCTCTCCTGGTCGCTGCAGCGGGTGCCTGTGTGTGCGGCTGCGCAGCAACGGATCAGCGAAGCCCGGCGGCATCCGCTGGGCATGCTTCGTCTCCCCCAAACGCGGAGCCCGTCGCGCCCTGGCGGCGGGCGTTGCTCCGCGAGGGGTTCGACGTCGCCTCGCAGATTCCCGTGGACCCGCATGCCAAGGATCGTGCGCGGGCCCAGGAAGAGGTGGGGAAGGTTTGCCTGGAACTGGGACTGATCGACGAAGCCGTCGACTGCGCGGATCGCATGACCGGATGGCGGGGGTGCGAACTGTACGCGTTGATCGGCCTGAAGTACGCGGCGTCCGGTGACGCCGCTCGTGCGCGCCTCTTGGCCTTGCGTGCGCTTGATTACCCCGCGGACATCGAGGATTGGGCGCGCGACATAGTGGCCACGCAGGCAGCGCGCGTCTACCTGCAGATCGGAGACGAGTCGCGTGCGCTGGAAATCATGAAGGGCCGCGCGACGGCCGAAGTGGCGAAGTTCGAGGTGGCCCGTGTCGCCTCGGCAGATGCCGCGCAGCTGGACTCGCAGGCCGATGCGTTCGACCGCGGCATCGCGACGCTCAACTTCGACCTGGCACGGAGCGGCATCGATGGCTATTCGGCCCTCCTGGTACGCGTCATCGACGATGCGCCGCGGCGCGACCGTGCGCTGAAGGCGCTGGAGTCTGCCATCAAGGGACTGCCGATCGACCTGCAGGTGTCGGTCAATGCGGACCTCGCGGTGTCGCTCCATGCGCACGGGCAGCCGGCGCTTGCGGCCCAGTTCCTGGGGCGTGCGGCCGAGCTCAACAAGAACACCACCTTCCTGGCCCAGGACCTGGCGCCGTACGGGGTGATCGTCGCAAAGGCGCGCCTGCGCACGGGTGATGCGGCGGGCGCGCGCGCCGACCTGGAGCGGCTGCGCACCCAGTACTACGCCCACAGCGAGGAGATCGTGAACCTGCGTCGCGCCCAGTCGCTGCGCGCGCTCGCCGAGGGCTTTGCGCTCATCGGCGACCGGGACGCCGCCGTGCGCTGCCAGTGCGATGCGATCGAGGCGGGCACCATCAACCCGAACTCGCGCCCGCGCGCCGAGGACCTGTCGGCCACCTGCGCGTCCATCGCGCGGACGGGCATCGAGCCGGATGCATCCATCCGGAAGCAGATCGAGCGCGCACGCGCAGGCCTGGCGGATCCATGGTGAGACGCCGGGGCCATCGCCTGGCGGCAGCCGCTGTTTCCTGCGCCATCTCCACCATCGCCGCCGCCCAGGCGCCGGTGGGCGGTTCCGTGCGCGGCGTGATCTCCGACAAGGAGTTCAACACGCCGATCGCGGGCGCCACCGTGGTGGTGCTCGGCACCAAGGCGCGCGTGCAGACCACCGAGAACGGGTCGTACATCGTCACCAACCTGCCGGCCGGCGTCTACACGCTGGTGATCACCAAGGACGGCTATGTCCGCGAGGTGAAGGCCAACATCGGCGTGGCCGCGGGCCAGCTGGTGGACACCGACATCGCGATGGCCGGCGAGTTCGAGGACCTGGACGAGTTCGTCGTGCAGGACATGGACCTCGGAGGCGAGGTGACGCAGCAGCAGGAGATCGCGCTGCCCATCGACATGGAGCCGGTGGTGTTCCTGCCGCCCCTGGACCTGCAGTTGCGCCTCGAGAGCCCGCAGCTCCTGGATTCCGTCGGCGTGGAGATGATCCAGCGCTCCGGCGCGTCCGACGCCGCGGCGGTGCTCCTCCTGGTGCCGGGTGCCACGCTGCAGGACGGCAAGTACGCGGTCATCCGCGGCCTGCCCGACCGCTACGTGAGCACGCTCCTTGACGGCGTGCGACTGCCGACGGCCGACCCGAACAAGCGCGCGGTGAAGCTCGACCAGTTCCCGGCGGCGGTGATCCAGAGCGTCGACGTGAGCAAGACGTTCACGCCGGACCAGCAGGGCGAGTCCTCGGGCGGCGCGGTCAACATCGTGCTGAAGGAGATCCCGGACGAGGGCTTCCTGCAGATCAAGTCGCAGATCGGCTTCAACTCGCAGGTGAAGGATGGGCAGTTCCTCACCTATCGCGGCGGCGGACTCGGCTTCTGGGGCGACAACTCGACGCTCAAGAACGGCAC
The DNA here is from genome assembly GCA_945870475.1 of Phycisphaera mikurensis NBRC 102666. Classification (GTDB taxonomy): domain Bacteria; phylum Planctomycetota; class Phycisphaerae; order Phycisphaerales; family SM1A02; genus UBA966. Next base: position 4,357 of record CAMBSR010000037.1, on the reverse strand, counting down.
GGACGGCGAGCCCTGGCCGAACAACCCCACCTCCACGCAGTTCGGCGAGGCGCCGACCATCTGGAAGTGGTCCGTGGCAGGCGGCGACTCGTGGGAGATCGACGACGGCGTCCGCGTCGGCGCGTTCGGCAACTTCTTCTACGACCAGGACGCGTCCGCCTACAGCGACGGCCAGCTCAACTACCTGGAGCAGGCGGGCGTGGGCACGGGGCTGCGGCCGGAGCAGTACGGCACGCCCGACGACTTCTACACCCAGATGTACGACGTCACGCAGGGGACGCAGTCCATCCAGTGGGGCGGCATGGGCATCGTGGGCCTGGAGTCCGAGGACACCAAGGTCAGCGCCAAGTACCTGTACACGCTGCTCTCGGAAGACCAGTCCGTGCTGCTGACGAACACGCGCGGCAAGGAGTTCTACTTCCCGGGCTACGACCCGAACGACCCGCTGAGCCCGGGCGCCGGCTTCGTCGACCAGGACAAGAGCCCGTGGACGCGCCTGGAGACGCTCGACTACAGCCAGCTGAGCACGCAGTCGATGATCCTGAGCGGCCAGCACCGGCTCGACTTCCTGGGGCCGTCGGACGACGAAGCGCGGGATGAATCCTCGCCGGTGGAGCTGTCGGCCCCGGTGGTGGACTGGAAGTTCTCGCTGAGCAAGGCGCGGGAAGAACAGCCCGACCAGACGCAGTTCGCCGCCAAGTGGAAGAACACGGTTCCGCTGGTGCCGCCGCCGAATCCTCCGCTCCTCACCCTGTACCAGCACTGGGAATCGCTGCGCCCCGCGCAGAACACCAACATCGGCTGGGTGCAGCACATCACCTACATCAACGAGGAGAACAGCACGCAGGGCCAGGTGAACGGCAAGCTGCCGTTCACGCAGTGGGACGACCGCGACGGCTACATCAAGGCGGGCGGATTCGTCGACATAGTGGATCGCTCGTGGGTCAAGGACTCGTTCACCAACAGGGAAGACACGGACACCGCGTATCCCGGTGCGATCATCGACAACCCGCCCGGCGTCCCGTTCTCGAACCCGTGGAGCGCCGTGTTCCCCGCGCAGGGCCACGTGATCTCGCAGTCGACGTACGACATCTCCTACGACGGCAAGCAGGACATCCTGGCCGGTTACCTGATGGCGGACATGCCGATCAACGAGACGATGAACATCATCGGCGGCTGCCGTATCGAGAACACGCAGATGTCCACCACCGTCATTCCCGACGTGGATGCCGTGTGGATCGACGTGGACACGCAGACCGTGCAGAACTTCAGCGGCCCGAACGAGTGGGATGCGGCGTTCACGCAGCTCGACATCCTGCCGATGATCGGCTGGAACTGGAACATCGAGGAGGACCTGGTGCTGCGCACCGCGTTCGCGCAGACGCTGGCGCGCCCGAACTTCTTCGAGCTGGCTCCGGTGCTCCAGTACGAGTACATCGGCGCGCCGATCTTCATCGGCAACCCCGAGCTGCTGATGAGCTCGCTGAACAACTACGACGTCCGCCTGGACTGGACGCCGTACGAGAAGTGGCTGATCTCCGGGTCGCTCTTCTACAAGCAGATCACCAACCCCATCCAGTACGTGCAGCGCTACACCGAGGGCTTTGCGTACAACACCGCGCTCAACCTGCCGGAGGCGACGCTCTTCGGGGCGGAGCTGGAGGCGCGCTGGACGCTGGTGCCGATGCTGGGCGAGGAATGGGACGGCCTGGCGTTCGGCACCAACTTCACGTACATGCAGTCGGAGGTGACGCTCAGCCAGTTCGACCAGCAGCAGCTGGCCGACTACGGCGTGAACGCATCCTCGCAGCCGATGACCGCGACGCCCGAGTTCCTCTTCAACGCGAACCTCACCTACGACTACCGCCCGCTGGGCACGTCGTGCGGCATCTTCTACACGCTCAAGGGCAATTCGCTGGTGAGCGCGGCGAACCCGCACACCGTGCTGCTGACCCCGGCCATCTACCAGCTCGGCTACGGCACGCTGAACGCCAGCGTCTCGCAGGAGATCCTGGAGGGGCTGCGGTTCACGGCGGCCGCCAAGAACCTCACCAACCCCGACATCCAGACGCAGTACGAGACCTACGACGGGGTCACCGGCCTCAACTCCAAGTACACCGCCGGCATCGCGTTCTCGTTCGCATTCACCTACCAGGTCAACTTCTGACGGGCGCTGCCCGCGAGATTCCGAAGATCGCCATGAACACCACGACGCTTCCAGCAGCCTTCGCCGTCCTCTGCTCCCTGGCCATGTTCCCGGAGGTGGGTTGCCGCTCCGCGGACCGTGCGGCCGACGACGGCGCTGCGTCCGCTGCCGCGGCGCCGGCTGCGCCCGCCAAGGGGACGTCGTCCGGGGGCAAGAGCGCGCCCGCGGCTGCCGCCGGATCGTCCGCAGCGGCTTCCGTGGCAGGTTCGCTTGACCCGGCCGCGCCCGTGGTGGTCGATTATGCGCTCGAGCCGAGCGCATTCACCAAGTCCGTGGCCAAGACCGACCTCCTGGAGATTGCGCTCGCCAACCTGGTGCTTGCGCAGGGCGAGACGCCCGCGGTGAAGGACTTCGCCAAGCGCATGGTGACCAACCACACCGCCATCCAGGTGATCGTGACGAAGCTGGCGGCCGATACGCAGGTGGAGCTGCCCACGGCGCTCGACGCCGACGACGAGGCCACCGTGGCCCGGTTCGCGGCGATGAACGGCGTGGCGCTCGACAAGGCGTACATGGCGTTCCTGGCCGAGCAGCACCCGAAGACGCTGGCCTCGTACCGCTGGCAGTACGACAACTGCAAGGATGCGGAGGTGAAGGCCTTCATCGGCGGAACGATGCCGATCGTCGGCACGCAGCAGCGCACGGCCGAGTCGCTGAACGCCGAGGTGAACAAGGAAGAGATCCGCCTGGCCGCCGAGCAGAAGGCCGCGGAGCAGAAGGCTGCGGAAGAGGCCAAGGCCAAGGCCGCCGCCGATGCCGCCGCGGGCTCGAGCAAGAAGAAGGGCAAGAGCAGCAACTTCTCGGCGAAGAAGCCTGCCGGGAGCTGAGGCGGGGCATCGGGCCCGCGCTGGCAGGGGGGCGGCCGCCGACAGGCGCTGCGGTATGACCAATAACTATCTCATTGTGAGCGATTCTGCCGTGGGGGCGGCGCGTTCTTAATGAACTTCCCGAATTTGACCCTTTTGCGCAGAATCGCGCGTTCCCGTGATCCGCTGACGCCGTGGATTTCGCCTTCATGTCCGAGGGAGGTCTTTTCACCGCATCGTTCGCCAAAGGGGGCGACGGCCGTGAGTGAAAGGGCAGGCTGGATCGGGACCTCTGGGCCCGGCAGTCGCCTTCCTCGAAAAGGGACGCGGATGACATCCGCAGAAACGGGAAAAGGGAAAAGACATGAAGTCATGCGTTCTGTTCGCCACTGTCGGTGTTGTTTCGAGCGCTGCTTCTGCGGGGTTGACGAGCGCGATCGCCTTCAGCAACCTGAAGGATTGGGAGGCCGCCGCGGAGCTCGCAGGCCCGTCGATGGTCACGGTGTTCGACTCCCTGTCCGGGTTCGCTCCTGAAGTCACGAAGTCTCTCTCCGGTGGTTCCGGCTGGACCAGCTGGACCGTCTCCGCCGAGGGCGGGGTGCGCGGCGGCAAGAGCTTCATCTCCTCGGCCGTTGCTGGCCAGAGCCTGTTCTTCGATTTCACCGGTTCCACCTTCGCGAAGGGCGGGCTGCACGGCATCGGTGGGAACTTCGGTTTCCGCGATGAGTCTGGCAATTTCCAGCCCGGCAGCATTCTGCTCACCCTCTCCTCGGGCGAGTCGATCTACCAGACCTTCAACTCCAAGACCGACTTTGCGGGTTTCTGGCTGACTGATCCGGCGGTGACCATCTCCGGCATGCGCCTGCAGCCGATGTCCGGCAGCAACCTCGCCGCCTACTCGGTCTCCGTCGACAACCTCTACTTCGGTGGCGTGCCCGCGCCGGGCGCCCTGGCGCTCCTCGGCGTCGCCGGCGTCTGCACGGCCAAGCGCCGTCGCTGACGGCAGGTTTCGCCTTCGACCATCCACCGCACCTTCGCTCGCACAATTCGAATTCAGGGAAACAGGGTAAACACATGAAGAATCTCGCACTCACCACGCTGTCCGCCATCGCGCTCGCCGCTTCCGCCAACGCCGGTTACGTCCCCGACGTCATCTCCTTCACGAACCTCGCGGAATGGCAGGCGGCCCCGTCCGATCCGGAGCTCAACCTGTACCCGGGCCTCACCGCCCAGTTCTACACCGAGAACTTCGATGGACCGGCCAGCTTCGGTACCCCGTCGATCTCCGGCGGATCGGGTTGGTCGGCCTGGACCGCAACGTCCTCGAGCGGCTCGCTCGGATCCA
>CAMBSR010000036.1 GCA_945870475.1 Phycisphaera mikurensis NBRC 102666 | reverse complement strand
TCGGCGAGGGGCCACGAGGCGCTGCCAAGACTATGCCACTCGGGGCGGCGCGGGAAAGGGTCAATCCTTCACGATGACGCGGTCGCTCGACATGAGCGCGTTGCAGAGCATGGTCCAGGAGGCCAGTTCCGGGGCCGGGATGTCCTGCGGCACCGGGGATTCGCCCACGGCCAGCATCTTCCGGGCATCGGCAGCGCCGGACTCGCTGCCCCAGCGGGCGCGTTCGGCGGCCAGTGCCTCGGCGAGCTCGCCGGTGACATGGTCGTCCGCCACGTGGCCGGTGGTGCGCATCCAGAGGCGCGCCAGGCGGGCGCGTTCATCGCCGGGATCGCGGATCGCGCGCTCAGCAACGGCGCGCGCGGCCTCCACCAGCTGCGGGTCGTTCCAGAGGACGAGCGCCTGGAGCGGCGTGTTGGTGGCGAAGCGGCGCACCGCGCAGAACTCGCGCGTGGGTGCATCGAACACCAGCATCGAAGGCGGCGGCGATGCGCGCTTCCAGTAGGTGTAGAGGCTGCGGCGCCAGAGGTCCTCGCCGCTGCCCTGGTCGTAGGCCTTGGTGTTGCTCGTGGGCATGCTGGTCTCCTGCCAGAGGCCGGAGGGCTGGTACGGCTTCACGCTCGGGCCGCCGAGCTTCTCCTTGAGGAGGCCGCCCACGTAGAGCGCCTGGTCGCGGATCTGCTCGGCGCCAAGGCGCTGGCGCGGGAACCACGCGAGCATGCGGTCGTCGGGGTCGTTGGCGGCGATCTCCGGCCGTACGCGCGATGACTGGCGGTACGTGGCGCTCGTCACGATCTGCCGCACCAGGCGCTGCACATCCCAGCCGTGCTCACGGAAGTCGACCGCCATCCAGTCGAGGAGCTCGATGTGCGTGGGCCACTCGCCCTGCAGGCCGAAGTCCTCGGAGGTGCGCACCAGCCCGCGGCCGAAGAACTGCTCCCAGAAGCGGTTCACCACGACGCGCGCCGTGAGCGGATTGGCCGGGCTGACGAGCCACTGCGCGAGGCCCAGCCGGTTTGCGGGCGCGTCGGGCGGCAACGCGCCGAGCGCCTTCGGCACCGCACGCTTCACCGGGCGATCCGTGTCCGGCTGGTCGTAGACGCCGCGCTTCATGACGAAGGTGTCCACCGGCATGGCGCGTTCCTGCATCACCATGGTGCGCGGCTGCATGGCGGCGAGGTCGGTGCGCTCCTTCTCGGCGCGGGCGTACGCCTCGGCGCGCGCCTTGTAGGAGGGCGACTGCGTCTCGCGCCAGGCGGCGAGCGCGGCGTCGACCACGGCGGGACGCACGGTGCCCTCGGGCAGCTCGAGCGCGAAGGCACCGCGCGAGATGTCGGCGTCGCGCGGCAGCTGTCGGTGATAGAAGGCGCCGTTGCCGCCCGTGTTCACCACCTTGCAGACCAGGAAGTTCTGCCCGGCCTGGAGCGGCACGCGCACGCGCAGCTGGTCGGGCGCGGCGGAGCGATCGATGCGCGCTTCCGCGATCCGTGTGCCGTTCGCATAGACCTGGATGCCGTCGTCGGAGCCGAGCGAGATCTCCACCTCGCCGGCCAGGGGGCTCCAGAGTTCACGCGCGACGAACTCCGCGTCCACGCCCTGCGCCAGGCCAACCACCTGCCCCTCCAGGACGCCCGGCGCGTAGCGCCACGTGAACGTCCCGGTCTCCTTGGAGCCGAAGTCCTTGCCCAGCTGGAGCGCTGCCTCGGACTCCGGGCCGAACACCGTGTCGTAGCCCTGCGCACCGGACGAGATCGGGAACGGTCCCGTGATGTACCAGTTGCCCGTGGCGGAGGGCATCGCGGCCAGCATGCTGTCCGGCACCGTGCCGGCGTGGATCCGCACGCGGCCGAACGTGTGCTGCGCGTAGGGGGACTTGGTCACAAGGCGCACGCGGAGCTCCGTCCCGCCCGGGAAGCCGAACGGCTCCGAAGAGACGAAGAGCGCCGCGCGACCGCCCGGCTCGTGGTGCGCATTCACCGCCCACACGCGACTGTCGCGCTGCAGCGCGTTGGTGACGCGGTAGTCGCCGTCCGCCTGCTCCACGTCGGCCCATGCCCATGCCAGCGGCACGGTCATGCGCTTGGTCGGGTCGGTCACGGAAACGGCTTCCACCTCGATGGCATCCAGCACGGCGTTGCCGTTGCCCGCGCGTCCCACGCGGCCGTTGGGAAGCGACGGATCGGCGAGCGCCTCGAGCGCCACCGCGCGCAGGTCGACGGCATCGGTGCGATAGACGAGGAGCTCCTCGTCGTTGGCGGGGTTCTCGCCGGAGGCGAGCACGCTGCCGTCGGTCTGGAGCATGAGCGTGGCCTTGCCGGTGCTCTCCGCGGAGACGAACTGCAGCGCCGCCCAGCGGATGCCCTCGGCACGCATGCGCGTGCGGAAGGACTCGAACTGCGCACGCTCGCCGTCGTCCATCGCATCGCGCGCGGCACGGGCATCCTCGGCGGCCTTCGCCAGGATCGACATGCGCGCGGCGTGCTCGGCGGTCGGCACCTCGAGCGCAGGCTCGTAGGCGCGGTTCGAGTCCTGCGTCTGGCTATAGATGCCGGGCTCCTCGTTCGAATTGAAGAAGGCCAGCAGCGAGTAGAAGTCCTCCTGCGTGACCGGGTCGAACTTGTGGTCGTGGCAGCGCGCGCAGCCGAGCGTCAGGCCAAGGAACGCGGCGCCCACGGTGGACGTGCGGTCCACCGCGTATTCCAGCAGGTATTCCGCGTCGATCGCCCCGCCCTCGTCGCTCGTCACGTGCGCGCGGTTGAAGCCGCTCGCCGTCTTCTGCTCCAGGGTGGCGTTCGGGATCAGGTCGCCCGCCACCTGCTCCACCACGAAGCGGTCGTAGGGCATGTTGTCGCGGAAGGCCTTGAGCACCCAGTCGCGCCAGAGCCACATCTGCCGGCCGTTGTCCTGGTGGATGCCGCAGGTGTCCGCGTAGCGCGCCACGTCGAGCCATGGCACGGACATCCGCTCGGCGTAGCGCGCGCGGTAGGGATCCTGCGTGAGGAGGCGGTCGACCAGCTGCTCGTACGCATCGGCGCGCTCGTCGGCGAGGAACGATGCGGTCTCCTCCGGGCTCGGCGGCAGGCCCGTGAGGTCGAGGTACACGCGGCGGCAGAGCGTGGCGCGGTCGGCCTCGGCGCCGAGGGCGATGCCCGCGCGCTCGAGCGGCGCCTGCACGAAGCGGTCGATCGGCGTGCGTGCCCACGATGCGTCGCGCACCGCGGGGAGCGCGGGCTGCGACGGCGGCACGAACGACCAGTGCTGCTCGTAGTTGGCGCCCTCGGCGATCCACTGGCGGAGGATCGCGCGCTCCGACTCGGAGACGGCGTGCTTGCCGCTGTCGGGCGGCGGCATCACCTTGCCGGGGCTGGTGGCGGTGATCCGCTGCACCAGGAGCGACTGGTCGGGCCGGAACGGGACGATGGCGGCGCCGGCCTTGCGCACCGTGGTGGCGGCATCGAAGGAGTCGAGCCGCAGGCCGGCCTGCTGGTTGGCGCGGTCGGGCCCGTGGCAGAGGTAGCAGCGGTCGGAGAGGATCGGGCGGACGTCGCGGCCGAAGCGGATGGGCTCGGAGGCGCGGACGGCAAGCGTGGCCACGGACTGGGCACCGGCGCCGGGCTCTGCGGATGCGAGCGCCACCGCCTGCGGCCCCACCGGACGACCTTCACCCTGCCCCGGGAACACCACCGCCGCGGCAACGGCCAAGCCGATGCCGACAGCAACCGCCGCGGGAATCGCGCGCCAGGCGGACATGCCGGGAATACCGGGGGTGGCCGACTCGGTTGCTCAAAAACACATGAAGAACGGCCCGAACGGCCAGCCCGCACCCTGCCTCAGCGGCTCTCGGTCTCGAGGTACGTGTACCCCGACAACCCGGCCTCGTAGGCCTTCAGGAGGCCCTGGCTCTCGGCGACGGTCATCTGCTTGTTGACCACGGCCTTCTCGCACTCGCGGCGGACTTCGGAGAAGAGCCGCGCGAGGTCGTAGTGGACGTAGCTGAGGACGTCGCGCACGGCGTCGCCCTCGATGACCTCGTCGATCCACCACTCGCCCTGGTCGTCGATCTTGACGTGGGCCACGTGGGTGTCGCCGAACAGGTTGTGCAGGTCGCCGAGCGTCTCCTGGTAGGCGCCCACCAGGAAGCCACCGATCAGGTACTCCTCGCCCTCGTCGAAGTCATGGAGCTCGATCCACTTCTTGACGTCGTGGTCGTCCACGAAGCGGTCGATCTTGCCGTCGGAATCGCAGGTGAGGTCGGCAATGGTGGCCTTGCGCGTGGGACGCTCGCCCAGGCGATGGATCGGCGCGATCGGGAAGAGCTGGTTGATGGCCCAGACGTCGGGCATGCTCTGGAAGATCGAGAGGTTGCAGAAGTACGTGTCGCTGAGCGCGCTCTCGAGGTCACCGAGCTCCTCGGGCGGACGGCTCATCGAGCGGGCGATGTCGCGGATCTTGGCGCACGACGCCCAGAAGATGCTGTCGACCTGCGCGCGGTGCTCCAGGCTCATGAGGCCCACGCTGAAGAGGCGCAGGGCCTCGTCGCGGTCCTCGAGGAGGTCGTTATAGTTCTCCACCAGGCGGCGCTCGCTGATGGTCTTGTAGACGTCGAAGATGTCCACGAGCGGACGCGGCAGCTCGGTCTCGCCGGCGGGCGGCGCGGGCAGATTGTCCGGGGCCACGTAGCGGTCGAGGCGGTTGGCGCCGAGCACGTCGAACACCAGCACGCTCTGCTGCGCCACCATGGCGCGGCCGGACTCGCTGACGATGGTCGGGTGGGTGACGCCCTCCTCGTCGCAGACCGTCATGATCTTGTAGACGACGTTGGAGGCGTACTCCTGCAGCGTGTAGTTCATCGAGAACTCGAAGCTGGTCTGGCTTCCGTCGTAGTCGATGCCCAGGCCGCCGCCGATGTCGAGGTACTTCATCCCGGCGCCGGACTTGGCCAGCTGCGTGTAGACGCGCGCGAGCTCGTTGATGCCCTGGTTCACCTGGCGGATGTCGTGGATCTGGCTGCCCATGTGGCAATGCAGGAGCTGCAGGCAGTCCTCCATGCCCTTGGACCGGAGGATCGAGAGCACCTCGAGCACCTCGTTCATGCTGAGGCCGAACTTGGCCTTGAGGCCGCTCGAGTGGCGCCAGCGGCCGGCGCCCTGCGCGGCCAGGTTGACACGCACGCCGATGGTCGGGCGCACGCCGTGCTGCTCGTAGAAGCGCAGGATGAGCTTGAGCTCGGTGATGTTCTCGATGACCGGGATGATGTTGCGGCCGAGCTTCTTGGCGAGCGCGGTGAACTCGATGTAGCGCTCCTCCTTGAAGCCGTTGCAGATGATGAGCCGCTCCGGCGTGTCGCTCGTCATGCCCATGACGGCGAGGAGCTCGGGCTTGCTGCCTGCTTCGAGTCCGAAGCCGAGGGCCTTGCCTGCGTCGCGGACTTCCTCCACGACGCGGCGCTGCTGGTTCACCTTGATGGGGAACACGCCCTGGTAGGTGCCGTGGTAGCCATGCTCCAGGATGGCGCCGCGGAACGCGTCGGCGATGTCGGTGAGGCGCTGCTTGAGGAGGTCGCTGAAGTGGAGGAGGACCGGCGTGCGGAAGCCGCGCTCGCGCATGCCCGCGACCACTTCATAGAGGTCGACCTCGACGGCCGGGTTGCGCGTGGGGCGCACCACCACGTGACCGGCGGCGTTGACGTCGAAGAAGCCCTTGCCCCAGTTGCGGATCGAATACAGCGAAGCGGACTCCTCCACGCTCCATCCGAGTTCGGTCGCCGCGCGTGCGGGACGCGGGCGGCTTGCGGGAGCGGTGGACGAGGATTCGGTGAGTGTGTCTGCCATCGATGGAAGGGCGCGCGGGCAAGTCACCGCCGCCGGGGAGCGAATGATAGGAAAGTCGCACCCCCGCACAAGGAAAATCGCCGCGAGTTCCGTCGCCGCCTCCGCCGGGCCGGGCGCGGGCCGTTCAGCCGGGCCGCGTGTCTGCGGCGCCGGAGCGAAGGCTGCGCGTGATGGCCACCTCGTGGACCCGCACGCTGAGGCGGTCGAGCGCCTCCTTGGCCTGCTGGAAGGCATTGGCGTCCACCGCCCGCGCATCGTGCTCTGCGGCCGCAATATGGCCCTTCAGGGCCATGATCGAGGCTTCCATCTCTGCCAGGTAGGCCGGTTCCAGCTCGTCCCGGACCCGCGCCAGGGCGTCGGAGATCCACTTGAGGTCCAGCCGGGCGTTGGCCACCAGGTCCACCACCCGGTGCCGCTGCATGTCCTCCCGGGCGTGGGCGAAGCTCTCCGCCTCCATCCGGTCCACGTCCGCAGGGGTCAGGCCGTACGTTGGCACCACCTGAATGGACGCCCGGCGCCCGCTGCGGCGCTCGGCGGCGGTCACCGAGAGGACCCCGTTCTCGTCCACCAGGAACTCGACCTCGATCTGCGGAATGCCGGCCGGCATGGGCGGGATGCCCCGCAGGTCGAAGCGGGCGATCGACCGGCAGTCGGCCACCAGTTCGCGTTCGCCCTGCAGCACGTGGAAGCCCACGTTCACCTGGCCGTCGACGGAGGTGGAAAACATCTCGGTGGCGCGCGTCGGAATGCTGGAATTCCGCATGACGAGCTTGGCGACGGCGCCGCCGACGGTCTCGATGCCCAGGGAGAGCGGCACCACGTCCACCAGCAGGAGGTCCCGGCGTGCGCCGGCGAGCACCGATGCCTGGACGGCCGCGCCGAGCGCAACCACCTGGTCCGGGTCGAGGGCCGCGTACGGCTCCATGCCGAAGAACGCACCCACGGCGGCGCGCACCGCGGGGATCCGCGTGCTGCCGCCCACCAGGACCACGCGATCGATCTCCGGATTGCCCGCATCACGCATGGCGCGACGGCAGGCGGCAATGGTCCGCTCGATGAGCGGCGCCGTGAGCTGCTCGAGGTCCGCGCGCGTGAGCGTGCGGCGGTAGTCGCGGCCGGTGCCGAGGGACACTTCGAGCGTGGTGGCGTCCGCGGCGCTCAGCGCGATCTTGGCGCGCTCGGCGAAGGTGCGCAGCGCCTGGCGCGCGGCGGGCGGGAATTCGAGCGCGGTGCCGAACTGCGCGCGGATCTCGCCGGTGACGAGCGCGATGATCGCCTCGTCGATGTCGTCGCCGCCGAGGCGCGTGTCGCCGGCAGTCGAGAGCACCTGGAAGAACTCACCGTCGTCGGGACCGCCCGGCACAAGCTGCAGGACGGAGACATCGAACGTGCCGCCGCCGAAGTCGTAGACCGCGATGGTCTCCATGGACGTGCGCCGCTTGCGCGATGCGCCGATGCCGTAGGCGAGCGCGGCCGCCGTGGGTTCGTTCACGATGCGCACGGCGTCGAGCCCGGCGAGCCGGACCGCATCGCGCGTGGCCTGGCGCTGGGCGTCGTCGAAATACGCGGGCACCGTGACCACCGCGCGTCGCACCGGGCAGCCGAGGCTTGCTTCGGCGATGGTGCGGAGTTCGCGCAGCACGGCCGCGGCCACTTCCTGCGGCGTCACCAGCGCGCCGCCCACGGCGAAGGCCGCCAGCGAGCGCGGGCCCTCGGCCACGGCGTACGGCAATCCCTCGGCCAGCGCCCTGCTCTCGGCGAACCCGCGGCCCATGAATCGCTTGGCGCTGTGGACGGTGTCGGTGGGATGCTCCACGGCGTGGGATCGCGCCTCGTGGCCCACCACCGGGGGCTGGCCCGCCACGTATCGCACCACGGAAGGCAGCAGCGCGCGCCCCGCGGCGTCCGTCAGCACGCGCGGACCCGCCGCGTCGCAGACGGCAACGAGCGAATTGGTGGTGCCGAGGTCGATGCCGACGATCGGGTCGGCGGGCGTGGACGCGTCCATCGCGCGGATGCTATCGGCGTGGCCGCCGGTCACGGCGTGATCTGCGTGCCGGCATCGGGCAGGCGCTGCATGAACCGCTCGAAGCGGCGCTGCGCGGCCTTGGAAAGGACTTCCGCAAGCTGCACCACGGCCTCGTTGGGACCCTGGATGTTGAAGTTGCGATCCTTCTCCCCGTTGCTGACGGTGATCTCCGCGAGCGGAACCTCGGCGGTATGGAGCGCAGGGTCCTCCGCGGTGAGCCACTTGGCGGCGTCCACGATCGCCCGCACGCGCGTGGCCTCCTCCGGCGTGAGCGCCCCGTTCCACTCGAACTGCCGGTCGAAGGCCTTCATGCCCCCGCCGTAGGACAGCGTGCCGTCGACCGAGACGCGGAAGTTCTCGTACTGCCGCGTATCGGCGCGGCAATACCACAGCTGCAGGCCCAGTCCACCGGTGGGCGATGCCGGGTCGTTCGGTACCGCGATCGGGGCCGAGACGCACGCGGACGCGCAGAGCGCGAGCATGCCGAGGAGCGCGCGGAGGGCGAAGGCGGCCGGGTGCTTCATGGTGGGTTCCTGTGATTCCTCAGCGCACGCGCAGCGGCGCGGTGCGGGCGCGGATCTCGCGGTACGCGGCGTACGGGTCTGGTCCGAAGTCGTAGCGTTCGGGCATCAGGTCCTCGGGCCGGAAGTCCGGCATCCAGCTGAGGAGCGCCAGGAGACGGACCAGGCGGGCCACCGCGGCGTCCGTCGGATCGGCACCCGCGGCACGCCGCACGTAGGTCCACGTGCGCCCTTCGGCACGCAGCGTGATGATGGCCAATCGCTCACCGCGCGCGGCGCGCATCAGGTCCGGGTTGGGGGGACCGTTCGCGTTGGACTCGTTGGTGAAACCGAACTGCGCGCACCGCGACCAGACCAGCTGGACCTGGTCCTCGTAGAGCCAGCGGGTGCGACCCGGGCGCGTCGACATGGTGATGAACGGGCTGACATCCGAATGGAGCGACCCGTCCGGCAGCAGGATGTACTTCGCCTGGTGGTCCTCGGCGGCCAGCTGCTCGGGGGCGCCGGGGCCAAGGAGCACGGTCACGTCGATCATGAAGTCGCGCGGGAACTGGCCGTCGGCGAGGGCGGGCGCCTCCACCGGACGGGCGGCTGCGGGCTCCACGGAGGCCACACGGTCATCCGGGGGCGTCTCGGCACCATCGGCCGTCCCGGGTGCGGCACAGCCTGCAGGCAGCGCGGCGAGCACGGCGGCAAGCGCCATGGACTTCACCACGGCAGGCACGCATTCGATCCTTCGGTTGCGCACGGCGGCCGTCACGGTTCGCGGAATGCTACCCTTCGTCCCTTCGCCATGCGCACCAGCGTCACGTGGATCAACGACTACCTCGATCGCCCCGCCACCGCGGAGGAGCAGGCTGACCTGCTCACTGCCGCGGGGCTCAACTTCGACGGCGGCGACGTCGCCGAGAACGGCGAGCGCTGGCAGGAGATCGAGACCACCTCGAACCGCGGCGACTGCCTGAGCCACGTGGGACTGGCCCGCGAGCTCTGTGCCATCAGCGGTCGCACGCTCAAGGCACCCGCGCCCTCCAACAAGGCGGACGGCAGCGCCGCATCCAAGCACGTGGCAGTCACCAACGAGGACACCGCCGCCTGCCCGCGCTACACCGCGCGGGTCATCCGCGATGTGCGCGTCGGCCCGAGCCCGGAATGGCTCCAGCGGCGCCTGCGCGCCATCGGCCAGATCCCGCGCAACAACCTGGTGGACTGCACCAACTTCGTCCTGTTCGAACTCGGGCAGCCGACGCACGTCTTCGACCTCGACCGCCTGAAGGGCGCGCGCATCCAGGTCCGCCGCGCCAGGAAGGGCGAGCGCTTCCTCCCCATCGGCGAGGGCGCACAGGAAACCGAGCTCGCGGGCGGCGAACTGGTCATCGCCGACGCGGAACGCCCGGTGGCGATCGCCGGCGTCAAGGGCGGCGCACTCACCGCCGTCACCGACGTGACCACGAACGTCCTGATCGAGGCCGCCACGTTCGCCCCCGCCGTGGTGCGCGCCGCGAGCCGCGGCCTGAAGATCGCAAGCGACTCGTCCTACCGCTTCGAGCGCGGCGTGCATCCCTCGGAGATCGATGCTGCGGCGGAGCGATTGGTGCAGCTCATCCTGGAAACCGCGGGCGGCACGCTCTGCGACGGCAGCGTGGAAGCGGGCGCGCCCCTGCCCTCCTCGCGGCGCGTCTCGGTGCGCCCGGCGCGGGTGCGCGCGATCCTCGGCACGGAGATCCCGCTCGAAGAGATCGTGCGCGCCCTGGAGACGCTCGGCTTCTCGCCGGTGGTCCGCGGCGACGCGGTCGACTGCTCGGTACCGCCGCGCCGCCTCGACATCGAGCGCGAGGTGGACATCATCGAGGAGATCTGCCGCATCCACGGCCTCGACCGGATCCCGCTCAAGGAGAAGCTGCCCGTGCGCGTCGCGCCGGTGGAGCCGCAGGTCTCCGCACCGCGCGCGGTGAAGGGGCTTCTCGTGGGCCTCGGCTTCGTGGAGAGCATCACGCACACCCTGGTGTCCGAGCGACACGCGGCGCCGTTCTACCGCGCCGGCCGCGCGCAGCTGCGCGTCGGTGACGAACGCGCCGGCGGCACGCCGGTGCTGCGCCCCTCGGTCATCCCCAGCCTCCTCGAGGTGCGCCGCCGCAACGCGGACGCAGGGCTTGCCGAGCTGCGTCTCTTCGAGTTCGCCAGCGCGTTCGCGCTCCACGCGGACGGCTCGCACGACGAGCAGTCGCTCGTCACGCTCCTGAACGACAACCCGACCGACGCGGACAACGCCATGCGCTGGATGCGCGGCGCGTGCGAACGCACCGTGCGGCTCCTGGCCGGCAACCATGTGAAGCTCGCGGTGAGCGCAGTGCCCGCCGCCACGCGCGCGCCGTGGTACTCCACCGAGGCCGCGCTGACGGTGGACGGCCGCCATGTCGGAAGCTGGGGGCTCCTCACGCCCGCAGCCACCGCGGTGTTCGGCCTCGAAGGCACGTTTGCCGCGGCCGAGCTCCTCCTCCGCCCGCTCTACGCCGGCTTCCCGCCGGAAGCACGCGCCGAGGCGCTGCCCTCGTTCCCCGCCATCGAGCGCGACCTGAGCGCCATCCTGCCCGAGACCGCCACGTGGGCGGAAGTCGAGGCGCTCGTCGCCGGACTCACGCTCCCGTGCTTCGAGTCGCTCGGCTTCGTGGGCACCTATCGCGGCAAGCAGACCGGCGCCGGACGCAAGAGCGTCACCATGCGCCTGGTGTTCCGCGCCGCCGACCGCACGCTCAAGCGTGAGGACGCCGACGCCGCCATGAACACGCTCTCCGACGCGCTGCGCACCCGCATGCAGGCCGAGATCCGCGCCTGACCCACGAACCCCGGAGCACCACGATGGCCTTCCGCACGCTGTCCGTCGAAGAGTTCTCCGACATGCTCGCCGCCAAGACGCCCACCCCGGGCGGTGGAGCGGTGGCGGCCGTGACCGCGTCGCACGCCGCGGCGCTCGGCGCGATGGTGCTCGAGTTCACGCTCGGCAAGCCGAAGTTCGCGGAGCACGAGGCCACGAACGCCTCGGCATTGGCACGGCTGCGCGAACTCCGGCACGAAGCGCTCGCACTCGCCGACCGCGATGCCGAGGCCTACGGTGCGCTCAACGCGCTCTGGAAGCTGCCGAAGGACGCACCCGCACGGCTGACGGCGTGGGATGCCGCGGTGGCCGCGGCGATCGACGCGCCGCAGGAGATCCTGGACCG
The DNA here is from genome assembly GCA_945870475.1 of Phycisphaera mikurensis NBRC 102666. GTDB lineage: Bacteria > Planctomycetota > Phycisphaerae > Phycisphaerales > SM1A02 > UBA966. The sequence continues at coordinate 1,930 of CAMBSR010000036.1, read as the reverse complement.
TGCTGCCGAGATCGCCGTGACGTGCGTTGCGCTCGCGCCCCGCACCAACGCGAACCTCGCAAGCGACCTGGCCATTGCGGTCGACCTGGCACGCGTGGCCGCGCGCGCCGCCGCGCACAACGTGGATGTCAACCTGCCCTCCGTGGCCGATGCCGCCGACCGCGACGCACGCCGCGCCCGCATGGACCATGCGCTCCGCGAGGCCGGCGCCGGCGGGACGCACGGGGCGTGAGCGGGATGGCGGAATCCGCCCTCGGCTTCGCAGTGCTCCTTGGCACAGGCGCCGCGCTTGCCGGCGGCATGTACCTCGCCGGCATGTGGAACGACGTCATGCGTCCCTCGCGCCGCGGTCTTGGCTGGGCGCTTGGCCAGGGATTTGCGGCAAGCCCGGACGACCTGGGGCTGACGTTCACCGAACGAACGCACGAGTTCCCGGGATGCACGATGCCCGCATGGTGGGTGGCCGGCCGCGCGCCGGAATCTGGCACGGCGGTCATCCTGCTGCACGGCCACGGCCGCTCGCGCTGGGATTCGCTGCGCCGCATCCAGCCCATTGCCGAAGGTGCCGCACTGGTGGTGGTGCCGGACCTCCGCGGCCACGGCGACGCCCCCGGGCGAACCACGCTCGCGCGCCGCGAGCCGGAGGACGTGGCCATGCTGGTGGCCGCGATCGAGGCCGAGCACCCCGGCCTGCGCATCGTGATCGCCGGACACTCGCTGGGCGCGGTGGTGGCCATCCATGCCGCCGCACTGCGGGCCGAAGCGGGCTCTCCCATCCACGCCGTCACCGCGTGGGGCCCGTACGACCGCGTTCGAACGCCGTTCGAGGCACGCCTGCGATTGCGCGGACTGCCGGTGCGGCCGTTCAGCGATGCGATCCTTGCGTGCTGGAAACTCCTGGACGGACGGGAACGCGCCACGCATGCAGCAGCCGCTGCCCTCGGCACCACTCGCCTGCAGCTCCACGCCGACGAATTCGATGCGGTTTCCCCGGTGTCCGACGCCGAGGAAATTGCCGCGGCATGCCCGGGCGCAACGCTCGAACGGTCCTCCGGGGTCGCGCACGCCGACCTGGGCACGTGATTGCCCCCGGAATCGGGAACCCGCGCGGGGCTACGCGGTTCCAATGGGCATGACTCCATCAACTGCATCCGCCTTCAAGGGCCTCTACACGGCATCGCTCGCTCCCGGCAGGCTTGACACGAAGACCAAGGAGCTGATCGCACTGGCATGCGGCATCAGCCGGCTCTGCGAGGGCTGCGTCCTGCACCACGTCAAGGCCGCGAAGGCCGCGGGCGTCACCCTGGAAGAGCTGCAGGACATGATCGATGTCTGCGTCCTCATGGGCGGCGGGCCGGCGAACGTCTACAGCCACCAGGCAATCGAGGCATGGAACGCGGGATGAGGCGGGCGGTGTGGCGATGACGCGGGGCGACGTTCTCGTAACGCCCGCGTACTGGCCCCCATCGCCTTGCGGGGCGGGCGGCATGGCGCCGCCACTGCCCCTCCGGCGAGGGGGCCAGGCACCGTGTGCGCCAATGGCGTCGGTTCGGCAATGGCCTCACCGCCGCGGGTGGACCACGTGAACATGCGACACGAAGGCAACCTATGTGCCATAAGTGCCTGCCCGCACCCGGATTAATTCCGCCAATTCCGCGACCTTGGACCGGGCCGCTGTCCCGTGAGGGTCGTAACGATTGGGTGTGTGGAAAGCCCTCACGGGCTCCTGACGGCAAAGGAAGACAATGATCCGAAAGCATGCGCTTGCGTCGATCGCGTCCCTCATCTGTGCCCTTCCCGCCTTCGGCGGAAACTTCACCTTCACGAACCAATGGTCAGGCGGCGGACAAGGAACGTTCGCCGCAACCAATGACACCGGCCAGCCGCTCACGGGCTGGACGATCGAGTTCGACTGGAACGCCGACATCAC
>CAMBSR010000035.1 GCA_945870475.1 Phycisphaera mikurensis NBRC 102666 | reverse complement strand
AGAACGCACCCGCAACGCCCACGCTCCACGCGGGGACGCTCGGGCCGATGGCGCCGGACGCGGGCAGCACGTAGCCGCCGGCGGAATCGCGCGGCGGGGCAAGCTCCACCACCTGCGACCAGTCGTTGGTGTTCCCGGTACGGTCGCCGTTGTTGAACACCATGATGTTGTGCTCGCCGGGCAGGCCATCGGGAATCCACGTGGCGGAGTGGCAGACGTAGAAGTTGCGGTCCGCGGCAGTGCCGCGACGGCAGGCCAGCGGGTTGCCCCAGCGATAGAGGAGATCGCCGCCATGACCACGCGCGCCACCCGAGTGGGAAGCCGCCTGCGCAGTGGTGGTGGAGTGGTCGATCACCCAGAGCTCCGACCACGAGCGCGAGCTCATGACGATCTCGTCGCGCACCGGGTCGTAGTCGATGGAGTTCATGTGGATCCAGTCGACGGGCGATGCCGCCGGGCTGTAGTTGGCGTCGATGAGTTCCGGATGGTTCACCACCACGCCGTAGTTGGCGGAGGTGGGTGCCACGTCCTGCACCAGGTGATCCCACGCCTTCCACTGCCAGACGATGTCGTACGTGGAGTAGCCCGTCGGCCTGATCTCCAGGATCTGCTCCGACCACACCGCGGCGGTGGCGTTGGGGCGGCCGGCCGCGGTCTGCTCGGCGATGCTGCGCTGGTCCCACACCACGCACAGGATGTTCCCGTTGGGGAGCGGGCGGATGTCGTGGTGCTGCTGCGTGGTGGCGGTGGCCACGATCAGGTCGTGCTGCAGGGTGCCGGCGGGCGAGAAGATCTGGATGCGCCCGCCGCGGCCCGCCGCATTGAGCGATCCCGCGGAGTAGACGCACGGACGCACCAGCGAGCCATCGGCGCGCAGGTATCCGACGCTTGCGCCCTGCCCGTTGCCGGTCCACGTCTTCACGGTGGCGCCGGATGCATCCATCGCCACCGTGGTGGTGCCGGTGAGCTGCGTCACCAGCATCCATTCGACGGCTGCGGGGCATGGGCCCCAGTTGGAGAGCATGATGCCGAGGTCTTCGCCGTTGGTCACGTTGTCGCCGGTGATGTCTGCGTCGCTTCCGCCCCAGCCGCTGAGGAGCGAGCCGAGGTCCGCGCCGTTCACCTCGCCGTCGAAGTTGAGGTCGCCGGTGCAGGAACTGGCCCAGGCGCGCGCGCCGAGGACCAGTGTTGCGCAGATGGCAGCGAGCAGGCGGTTCACGGGCAGTTGCCCCATCCAGCGAGCAGGCTTCCGAGGTCCGCGCCGTCCACCACGCCGTTGCGGTCGATGTCGCCGGCGCCTCCGCGATTGCCCCAGTTGGAAAGCAGCATGCCGAGGTCCGCGCCATCCACCACGCGCGAGCCGTTGAAGTCCGCACCGCAGGGGCCACCGACGAAGCTCGTCACGCTCTCGCCGCTTCCCGGGGAATTGCGACCACTGCCCGGTCCGGTGTTTCCGGCGGGAACGATGCCGTAATAGGTTTCGCCCAGCGTGTACGGATAGACGGGCTGCTGCGCCGCGTTGATGGTCACGAAGTACGCATAGGTGCCGGACGGATACTCCGGGGTCACGCAGGTGCGGCCGTTGTGGATGTCCAGGTGGCCGCTTCCGGCGATGAACTGCCAGTCCTCCACGTAGCAGCCCAGCGGATACGTGGTGCCGATGGCCGGCCCGTACTGGCTGGGCGCAAGCTGCGTCCCGTTGGGAAGCGACGTGCGCGCGGTGATGCTGCGCGGGCTGAAGCTCGACGTGATCCGCGCGATGCCGCCGGAGCCGTCCGCGTTGTTGTAGCCGTACGGACCGTAGATCGGATAGCCGTCGAACGCGAAGCCGATGAGCGCCGAGTGCTTGGTGGGGTCAAGCGCCCCGATCAGGCAGATGGGCGCCGCGTGCTGGTGGTACTCGCTGCCGGGCGAAGGATGCCCGTAGCAGGCATCGAAGCTGCCGCGCTCGAAGACCCAGGCGGTCTGGTTCCAGATGCCCTGGTTGTTGTAGCTGCGCGCGTCGCGCGAGCTGTAGATGGCGCTGCCGTCGCGCATCACCGCCACGTGGCCGAGGCCGACGTTGGTTCGCGTGCCGGTGTTCGGCGACTGCGTCAGCGGGAGCTTGAAGCACCAGTTCAGGCCGACCACCGAGTTCGGGCTGTTCCACGGGCCGATCGTGTAGCTCGGGATGCCCTGCGCGGTGACGTAGACGTTCGTGGACGAGTAGCGCACCAGCGTGACGTCCGCGGCGTAGCCGCCGTAGCCGGTGGCGCCGGTGGTGTTCATCTTCCACTGCGCAACGAGCGGCGGAACCGTGGCCGCGGAGGCGGCACAGGCGAGCGTCAGACCGATGATGGCGATGGGCGTCTTCATGTGGGGGGATCGGTGAGGTTCGTTACGCGGCAGCCCAGGCCGCCGTTCAGGCCGACGATCCGCGATCGCACGCAACGGATCATGCCCCTACTTGGCCGGAGCGGCCACCACGGGACGGGTCATTCCCGACCAAACCCCCGGAATGCGGGTGTTCGGGGGCAGCGCATCCCGTCGCAGGCCCTGCGGCGCCACCATGGTGAACCCCGATAATCCACTGTCGTCGTCCGTCCACCACCAGCGATCGGCGGGGGCGCCCGGATCGGAGACCAGGTCTGTGGCCCGCGGCAGGCGCCAGCCCGGTGCGGACAGGCGGGTGACAGAAGCGCGGACGATCCGGCCCTCCACGCGGATGGGGTGTTCCAGGCGATACGCCGGAGCAAGTCCCTCGTGCTCGCTGCGCGCGTTGCATGCGGCCACGGCGTCGAACCAGGTCATGCCCTCGGCGGGCGTGGTGCCCGGCACCCGGTCGGCGGGCACGGCTTCCGGCGGCTCCACCGCTTCCAAGGTGCGCGGCGCGAACGCGTCGGTGCCACGGCGCGCGCACCACAGGATGGCCATCGGCTGCGATCGTTGCATGGAGACCTCGTCGCCGTGCACCGTGTCGATGCGGAGGATCGTCCCGCGCGCAAGCGGCACGGTCGGCGCGAAGCGGTAGGCACGGTCGAGGCCCTCGCGATACGCGCCGATTTCGAGCAGAATTCGCTCGGTTCCGTCCGGCGCAATGGCGCGCACGCGCACCGAGGTGCATCGTTCGTCGGTGCGCAAGCCGATGACGCCGACGTCCACGTCGCACACCAACGGTCCGCTGTCGGTGCGCGTGGCCAGTTCCGCGCGCTCGCGCAGGATCGCGCCCAGTGGGCCGGCGGCGAACACCTCCGCACTGCGATGCTCGCCGGACGGAAGCGGGCCGCTGAAGAGCGTCACCGTGGCAGGCATGGGCGCACCGCGGCCAACCGCATGCAGCTCCGCCACCAGGTTGGCGTGTTGGCCTGCGAGCACCCAACCGTCGGGAAGCGTGAACGTGCTGTCCACGCCGATCATCGCGAGCGAACCCGCCGGAGATCCGGGTGCATCGCCGCGCGTGTGTGCACCCGGGCCGGGGTCGCGATCGTCGAGCGCGCGAATCGATCCGGTGGGATCGTCGCTCAGCATCACGCGCTCCACGGCGGCCGAGGCACGCTCGATGCGCAGTGAATGGAACGGACCGAGCGGAGCGGCGGTCGAGCCACCCGGGCCTGTTTCCTGCACGAATGCACGCATGTGGATGCCGGTGACGGGCACTTCCCAGCCCTCGGCGATGGTGCGGCCGAATGCCGGGCTCATCGGTGCCACGGGGGAATCCGGCGCGCCGGAAGCGCCGGCCTTTGCCCACGCGGCGATGGCGTCGCGCTCCGCGTCGGTGATGGCGTCGTGCACGAACGGTCCGCCGCCGGTGGGAAGCCAGGGTGGCATGAACCGTTCACGGAGGACCGTACCGATGGTGGCTGCCTTGCGCACGATGGCCGCGCGCGTGTCGAGGAGGAGCGGCGAGCTTCCGCCCTGCACGTGGCAGGCGAGGCAGTGCTGCTGGAATGCACGCCATCCATCGACCGACATCGACGCCGCGTCCGGTGCCCGCGCCGCGTCCGCACCGGCGGAAGCCGGCGGCACCAGCGCAAGCGTCAGGAGCATGGTCGTCAGAATCATCGACGGACTCTTCCTCGGCGCGGGCCGCAGTGCGGCTACAGCACGCAACCCACGGGCGTGGTGGTGCGCACGGCCGGCGCCTGGCCGGCGGTGATCGCCTCGAGCGCGCGCTCGAGGTCGTGGGCCGTGGCGCTCGGGCGGCGCGAACCGCGCTCCGGCCATTGGTCGTCGATGCGGCCGCGGTAGAGGAATGCCGCTGGATTTCCCGCGGAATCCGGCGCACCCGCGGTCACCACCACCTCCGGCACCATGCGCGCGCCGAGGCGCTGCTGGATGGCGCGGTCGGTGTCGATGCGCACCGGGTACCTCATGCCGTACTTCGCCACGTGCGCTTCCATCTCGGAACGCTCGAGCGGCACTTCGGCGTACACGCCGACGAACTCGATCCCGCGCAGCGCGAAGCGCATGCGCAGGCGCTCGATCTCGGGCTGGTAGCCGTTGCAGATGGGGCAATCGGTGGAGATGAAGAGCCAGACGGTGGCGCGCGGCGAGGACGCGGGGATGGCGGCGGGCGGCGGGGTTGCGGCAGATGCCGCGGCGGGACCCGAGCCAACGGCTGCACCCTGCCCCGATCCCATGCAGCCGGCAACGAGCGCGCACGCCGTCACGGCGCCGCATGCCAACGCAGCGGCGCGCGCAGGCCAAGCCATTCGAGTTTCGTGGTGCACCGTGCTCATTGAACCTCCATTGGTCGCCGCCGGGTGCCGGGGACCATGCAAATCCGCCTCAGAACTGCGGGATCTCCACCAGGCGCGGCGCCTGCGGCATCGTCTTTCCCTGCGGCTTGGCGGGGTCGAGCGGTACCAGCAGTTCCTCGCCGTTCACCAGGTGCTTCGGGAACTTGCGCATTACCGCATCCACCTCGGGCGCGTAGAGCGTGCTCTTGGAGTCGTACGCATCGGTGCCGAACACGCCGATGGTCACGGTGCTGGTCTTGGTGTCGAAGTCGTGGAAGTAGTACGCCTCGTTGCCTTCGGACCGCAGCTGCCGGCAGTAGTTCTCCGCGGAGCGCTTGATGTCGCTCATCTTCACCTCGTCGGTGCCGAAGGCGCTCCACACCGCCACCTGCAGCGTGTAGAGGGTCTGTGTGGGCCGCGTCTGCCGGACGATGCGCAGGTCGTTGGGTCCGGGCGGGCCTTGGTTGGCATTGGCACCGAGCCGCGTCAGCATGGCGCGCGGGAAGGCGCGGACGTTGCCGTCCATGGTTTCCTTCACCAGCTTCAGCTGCGCCTGCGCTGCCGGGTCCTGCACGCCCTCGAAACGGCCCACCAGCACCACGCTGCCATGCGGGATGGACCGCACATAGGCGTCCTTCAGTGCCGGATAGCGCCGGATCACCTGCTCCCGGATGGACATGGCGTTGGCACGGTTCTCCGCGCCGGTGACGGTGGCCAGGAGCACGCCCCAGGAGGCGCGCTCGGCGTCAACGTCGTTCTGCTTGGCAGTGCGCTCGGCAGCGGCGGCAGCCTCGGCACGGCGCTTGGCGTCGTTGTCGGCGGCCATACGGGCGGCGGCGGCGCGCTCGGCGGCGCTGGGCACGCGGGCGCCCGGAGCGGCGGAGACGTCGGCGGGCGCCACCGGGGCACTGCCGGGCTTCGTGCGAGCGGCGGCGCGCGACGAGTCGTTCCCGGAGACCCCCTCAACCTCGTCGCCGGGGTTCATGAGTCCGGCAGTGGTATCGGGTTGCTTGGGGGCGGAAGGCCGCTTCGCCTCCAGGCGCTTGGGGCCGGGAGTGGCGGGTGCAGCCGTCTTCGCCGCGGCATCCGCCGGGGGCGTTGCGGCGGGCGCAGAGTCGCATCCAGCCACCAGCAGCGCCACCGCCAGCGCCGCGCCAAGGCTCGCCATGGCGCCGGACCGGAAGATTCTGCGACATATGGGCTTATGGACCATGGTGGTGCCGGGATACGATTGCCGAGTACTCAAGGTTTCTCGGGGCATTTGACGATACCAAAGTCTGCTTCGGCGACGTTCGCCGGATGCCGACCGCTCGAAGGATCGAACGCGGCACGCAACGGTACTCGTGGACCCGATGGATCGGATCCACCACCGGTTGGAGAGCGCCATGAACGACATCGGACAGGTTGGACCCACGTCAGGCTTCGGGGCTGCAAGCGCCGCGAGCCGCATCACCGAGGCCTCGGCCGCGTACCGCGCGTCCGCGCAATCGGAGATCGCACCCTCGGCGCCGCGCTGGGCCGAAGGCCGCGACCGCGTGGAGCTTTCCGAGCATGCGCGCCACCTTGACGCGATCCGTGCGATGCCCGACGTCCGCATGGCGAAGGTCGAGGCCATCAAGCAGGCCATCGCGAGCGGCACCTATGAGTCGCCCGAGAAGCTGCAGTCGGCCATCGATGGCCTGCTGCGCGACCTGAACGGCTGATTTCCCGCCCGTACCGCCGCAAGCCAACCTGAAACCGTGTGAAATGCACGGATGCGCCACGCATCCAGCATCGCCGGCCCCAGGCAGTCAAAGTTCCGCGCCCTCCTGACCACCGCGTCGTTGGGCGCGGTTTCGTTCATGCTCGCGGAAACCGCCGCGTGGGCGCAGCAGGCACCCCCCGCGGCGATGCGGCCGGTGGACGTGCGCCGCGACGCCATCGTGAACGTGACGCTCGTGGCCACGCCCGGCGAGCGGCTCGCCGACGCGGTCATCGTCATGAAGGACGGCTGGATCGAGCGCGTGGGCGCACGTGGCTCGTTCGAGCTGCCGGCCGGCACCACGGTCCACGACGGTGCGGGGTGCATCGTCTATCCGGGCTTCATCGATGCATGCGTGCGCGTGGACAGCTCCGCTGCCGCGCGTGCGGCCGCCGGCGAGAACGGTGCGCACTGGAACGCCAAGGTGGTGCCGCAGGTGCGCGCCGCAGACCTTCCGACGCTCGGCGCCGACCAGCGCAAGGAACTCCGTGCCCTGGGGTTCACCGCCGCCGCAATCCACCCGAATGCAGGCATTTTCCGCGGAAGCGCGCAGGTCAGCCTGCTCGGCGACGAGCCGCGCGCCGCGCGCACGGTGCGGGAGAACGCCGGCACCTGCGTGGCCTTCGAGACCACTGGTGGCAACGACGACAGCCCCGACGCCTGGGACCGCGCCACGTATCCCGGCGCGCTCATCGGCGCCATCGCTCTCCAGCGACAGACGTTCGCCGACGCCGCATGGCATGCGCAGTGCGAGGAAGTGTGGCGCGCGCACCCGGCCGGCAACGAGCCGCCGGTGCTGGCCAACGCGCTCACCGCGCTGCATGCCGCCGCGGCCGGCAAGGACCGCGTGTGGTTCGACGCAGCCGACGAACGCAACCTGCTCCGCGCCGACGCACTGGCGCGCGAGATGAAGCTCGATGCCGCGATCGTTGGAAGCGGGCGCGAGTACCGCCGGCTCGCCGAGGTGCGCGCCGCTGCGCGGCCGGTGGTGGTGCCCTTCGACTTCCCGCGCACGCCCGATGTGCAGACGCCCCGCGCGGTGGATGCGGTGCCGCTGCGCGAGCTGGAGCACTGGGCGTTGGCGCCCACGAATCTCGCGGAATTGCTGCATGCCGGCGTACCGGCCGCGGCCAGCACCGTGCGGCTGAAGGACGTGGGTGGCTTCGCCAAGGCAGCGCGCCGCGCCATGGACTGCGGCACCACCGAGGACGAGCTGGTGGCCGCGCTCACGGTGAACCCCGCGCGCATGCTGGGGATCTCCGAGGTGGCGGGCGAGGTGCGCGCCGGGCGCATCGCCAACCTGGTGGTGAGCAAGGGACCGATCTTCGGCGAGGATTCGAAGGTCCGCGAGGTGTGGATCGCCGGCCTGCGCCACGAGGTGGACCCCGCCAGCAAGTTCCCGCTCAAGGGGGTGTATGCCCTTGCCGCGCCGGACACGGCGGGCGTCTTCACGACGCTGCCCGAGTCGATCACGATCGACGCCGACGAGAAGCGCCTGTCCTTCGGGCTGCCGAAGCCCGCGAAGGCGGAAGATGGGAAGGAAGCCAAGGACGCTCCGGAAGCGAAGCCCGCGGAACAGCCGGCCACGAAGGATGCCGAGGGCAAGGAGCCCCGCGGCGAACGCGGCCGTCGCGGTCCGGCGGAGGCACCGTCGGCACGCGGTGAAGGCGCCAATTTCGACGACGCGCGCGCCGGCTTCACCATCGCCGGCAAGCCGCTCGGCATCGAAGGCACGCTGCGCGGCAGCATGGTCGCCACGCGCGAGGGCGCGGAGATCGCGCTCATCACGCCGGACGGCCGCACCGTGCGCTGGACGTTCCCCGCCACCGCCCGCACCGGCGATGCGCCGGACCCGAAGAAGGAGCGCGAGGCCAAGGGCGGCGAGGGCACGAAGGATGCGGGCGACGCGAAGGACGCCGGCAAGCCCGATGCAACGGGCGATTCCACGCCGGATGCCAAGACCGACCCGAAGCCCGTGCTCGCCGCCATCCCGCGCACCTTCCCGATGGCCGAGTACGGCATCGAGAAGCCGGTGGCCCCGAAGACGGTGCTCGTGGAGCACGCCACGGTGTGGACCGTCTCCGACCGCGGGATCCTGAAGGACGCGGATCTCCTCGTGAAGGACGGCAAGATCGTCGCCGTGGGCTCGGGCCTGCGTTCGCAGGTCACCGACTCCGGCCAGGACGTGATGGTCATCGACGGCACGGGCATGCATGTCACGCCCGGGCTCATCGACTGCCACAGCCACACCGGGATCGACGGCGGCGTCAACGAATGGACGCAGAACGTCACCGCGGAGGTGCGCATCGCCGACGCAGTGAACCCCGAGGACATCGACTGGTACCGGCAGCTCGCCGGCGGCCTCACCGCGGCGAACCAGCTGCATGGCAGCGCCAACCCGATCGGCGGGCAGAACTCGGTGGTCAAGCTGCGCTGGGGCGATCCGGTGGCGGCGTTCCCCGTGAAGGGCGCCATCCCCGGCATCAAGTTCGCGCTCGGCGAGAACGTGGTGCGCACCAAGACGCGCTACCCGAGCTCGCGGCTGGGAGTGGAGACGCTCATGCGCGACCGCTTCCAGTCCGCGCGCGAGTGGCGCGCCGCGCAGGAGCGCTACGCCGCGCTTCCCGCAGCGGAACGCGAACGCGCCATGCCGCCGCAGCCGGACTACGAGCTCGAGACGCTCGCGCAGATCCTGGAAGGGAAGCGCCTCGTCCACTGCCACAGCTACCGGCAGGACGAGATCTGCATGCTGCTCGGCGTCGCCGACGACTTCGGCTTCAAGGTGGGCACGCTGCAGCACATCCTGGAGGGCTACAAGGTGGCCGACCGGATCGCCGCGCACGGCGCCGGCGCCTCCAGCTTCAGCGACTGGTGGGCGTACAAAATGGAGGTGATGGACGCCATCCCGTGGAACGGGCAGATGATGTGGAAGGCGGGCGTGCTCACCAGCTTCAATTCCGACAGCGACGAGCTGGCTCGCCGCATGAACACCGAGGCCGCGAAGGCCGTCCGCTACGGCGGCGTGCCGCGCGAGGAGGCGATCAAGTTCGTCACGCTCAACCCCGCCAAGCAGCTGCGCATCGACGGCCAGTGCGGTTCGCTGGAGGCCGGCAAGGACGCCGACTTCGTGATCTGGAGCGCCGACCCGCTCAGCGTCTACGCGCGCTGCGTGCAGACCTGGGTGGACGGTGTCCGTCGCTTCGATGTCGCCACCGACCGCGAGATGCGCGAGCGCGACCTGCGCACGCGCAATGCCATCATCGCGCTCGCCGCGTCCGACTGGGGCCGCGAAGGCGAGGGCGCGGGTGGTGGAGGTGCGGGCAGGGGTGGTCGTGGTGGCCGCGGCCGTGGAGCCGCGCCTGCCGGCACGGCACCGCCGGTCGATGGGCTGCGCTCCGGCGCCTCGCTGCTCGCGCGCATGCGCGGTGCGCAGGGGGACCGGCTGATGGAGATGGTGCGCTCCGGAATGGATCCGGAATCGGTCCGTCCCGGCGAGTGCGGATGCGACCAGGCCGATGCCTGGAACGCGATGTTCGAGGTCACCGGCGGCGAAGGAGGCGTGCGATGAACCAGCGAAGCTTCGTGATGGCGGCATGCGCAATGGCGGTCACCGCAGGCGCGTGGGCGCGGCAGTCCAACGAGATCCCCGCGCCCAGGCAGACCGTGCAGGTGGTGCTGCGGCACGTGGACGTGCGGCCGTGCACGCCGGGTGCCAAGCCGATCACCGACGGATGGGTGGTCTTCGAGGGCGGCAAGGTCAGCGCGCTGGGCGCGGAACCGATGGCGGCATCGGCCGCGAAGCCCGACGCGTACGTCATCGATGCGCCGGGGCACGTGCTCACGCCGGGCCTCTGGGCAAGCGCCACCACGCTCGGCCTCATCGAGACCGCGCAGGTGGAGGCCACCGACGACACCACGGAATTCGGTGAGTTCCACGCGGAAATCCGGGCCGCCACCGCCACCAATCCCGACAGCGACCTGCCGCCCGTGGCGCGCAACGCCGGCATCCTGATGGCGCACGTCTTCCCGCAGGGCGGCGTGGTCGGTGGCCACGCAAGCGCCATGCGCCTCGACGGCTGGACGGTCATGGACCGCACCGCCAACGCGGACGCCGGCGTCATCGTGCACTGGCCGATGATGGAGCCGGTGCAGACGCGCTGGCAGCAGAAGACCGCCGACGAGCAGCGCAAGGACCGCGACAAGGCCGTCGCCGCCATCGATCGCTTCTTCGACTCCGCCGAGGCGTACCTGCGTGCCCGCAAGGCGGACCCGTCGCTGAACAAGGATGCGCGCTATGAATCGCTGCGCGCCGTGGTGGAGGGACGCGAACGCGTGCTCCTCGACGCCAACTGGCCCGGGCAGATCGAGGCATCGGTGCTCTGGGCCGTGCGCCGCGGCTACCGCCCGCTGGTGGTGGGCGGGCTCGGCGCGCCGGACGTGGCGCCGCTCCTCGTGAAGCACAAGGTGCCGGTCATCGTGCGCGGCATCAACCGGATGCCGCTGCGCGAGAGCGATCCGTACGACACGGCGTACTCGGTGCCGGCCAAGCTCCAGGCGGCCGGCGTGGAGTTCTCCATCGCCTCGGGCGACGAGCCCGCGCACGAGCGTTCCCTGCCGTCCCAGTGCGGTCGTGCCGTGGCGCACTGCATGGACGCCGGGCGGGCGCTCGAATGCGTGACGCGCGTGCCCGCGGAATTCGCCGGCGTCGGCGACCGCTACGGCACCATCGCTCCGGGCATGAGCGCGACGCTCGTCCTCTGGTCCGGTGATCCGTTCGAGATCGGTTCCGCGGTGCGCCGCGCGTGGATGGACGGTGGGGAGATCGACCTCAACGACCGCCAGAAGCGGATGCACGGCAAGTACCTCGAGAAGGAACTGCAGCGCACCCCGATGCCACCGGACGCAGCGCCGGTCATGGCGCCCGACCAGCCACCGGTGCCGAACGCGCCGAAGGATCCTGCCCCCTGACGCCGCCCGCCCCGCATCCGGCGACCGAGGTGCAGGTGCGCGTAGAGTGCACTGCATGAAGTCAAACGGAGCGGGAGCGGAAGACGGGTTCGGTTCACTCGGCATCCCCGAGATGCTGGTGCGTTCGCTTTCCGCCATGGGGGCTGACGTTCCCACGCCGGTGCAGCGCGCGGCGATCCCGGCAGCACTGACGGGGCGCGACGTGGCCGTGGTGGCCGCGACCGGCACCGGCAAGACGCTCGCATACCTCCTTCCCGTGGCCAAGCGCCTCATCGATGAGCCGCCGCCGAAGATGCGCGGCCGCCCCGTCGACCCGCGCCGGCGCCTGCGTGCGCTGGTGCTCTGCCCCACGCGCGAGCTGGCGCAGCAGGTGGCGCGCGAGGCTGCCCAGCTGTTCCGTGGCTCGGTGCTGCGCACCACCGCGGTCTACGGCAAGAGCCCGCTCGCACCGCAGCGCGACGTGGTGGAGGAAGGCGTCGATCTCCTGGTGGGAACGCCGGGCCGCGTGCGCGAACTCTGCGAGCTCGATGCGATCTCGCTGGCGTTCGTGCAGCAGTGCGTGCTCGACGAGGCCGACCGCATGCTCGACATGGGCTTCCTCCCGCAGGCGAAGGAGATCCTCTCCCGCGCGCCGGAATCCCGGCAGCTCCTCTTCTACACCGCCACCATGCCCCGGCAGGTGGAGACGGTGGTGGAGGAAATGCTGAAGGATCCGCAGCGCGTGGACCTCGTTGGCAGGGAGCGATCGAAGGTCTCTGGCACGCCGGAAGCGCGTTCGGACCTCGGCCAGCACCTCCACGACATCGACGACGAGGCCAAGACCGCGCTCACGGTAGCGCTCATCAAGGACGGCAAGCGACGCGGCGTGATGGTCTTCTGCCGCACGCGCCGTCGCGCCGGCTGGGTGGCGGCCGCACTGCGACGCCACGAGGTGAAGACCGTGCTCATCCACGGCGACCGCAGCCAGCGCCAGCGCCAGGAAGCGCTTGCGGCATTCGCGGCCGGCAAGGCCGACGTCGTGGTGGCCACCGACGTCGCCTCGCGCGGGCTGCACGTGCCGGCGGCGCGCTGCGTCATCAACTACGACGTGCCGCTCCTCCCCGAGGAGTACGTCCACCGCGTCGGCCGCGCCGGTCACGGCGGCGGCACTGCGGAGGCGTTCACGCTCCGCTGCCCCTCGGACATGGAGCGCTGGATGCACGTGGAACGCGCCATGCGCGTGAAGCTGGTGCCCGAGAAGGCGCCCGCGTTCGGTGCCTACATGCGCACGCGCGACGGCCTCGCGCCCGACAGCGAGGGCGAAATCCGGCCGGGCATGCGTGCGCCGATGCAGGGTGCGCGTCCGGGTGCGGCGCGCACGGGACCTGCGCGCGCCGGAAGCGCCCGATCCGGAGCCGCCCCGCACGGCGGCGGTCGCATCGACACCCGTCGTGCGCCGACCAAGTCCAAGCGACCCGCACCGCGGCCAGGCGCCACGCGCGGGTTGGTCGACCCGACGGCGGCGGAGTCCGAGACGACGGGCCGCTCGCTGGCATCGATGATCATGCACGCGCCGTCGGCGGCGCGGCGCAACAAGAAGCGCATCCAGAAGGGCCCCGCCAAGCAGAAGCGCACCGCGAACCAGCGCGGCAAGCAGCGCAAGGCACCGATCACCAAGGGCCAGAAGCCCGGCGGCGGGGTCAAGCGGGCGTCATGAGCAGGCGACGGCGTGCGTTCGAGGCGTGCGTCGCGGTGGCGCTCGGCGCGGCCAGCGCGGCGGCCACGGTGCCGCTCGCGCGGATGACCATGACGGCCATCATCGATTCCACCGAGGTGTTCCTCGTGCGTGGCACTGCGGCGTGGAGCGGCACGGAGCGCCGCAGCGCGATGATCCGCTGGATCAACGTGGAGACCGTGGGGCCTCTCGTAAGCGAGTCCACGCGCATCGGCGAGGTTCCCGACTGGGCGGAACCTGCGCCGCCGGCCGACGTCCGGCTGGTGCGCGCCGCGGCGGTGGGCATCGGCTGGCCGCTGCCGCTGATCGCCGCGGCATGGCGCGCCGACCGCGGCGACGAGGTGTTCCCGCCCCCGGCCGAACGCGATACCAGCGGCGAAAGCCCGAAGGAAGCGGTGCGGCGAACGCTGGACGGCGATCCGAAGGCCACGCGAACGCTG
>CAMBSR010000034.1 GCA_945870475.1 Phycisphaera mikurensis NBRC 102666 | reverse complement strand
CACGGAAGCACTCATCGGGTTCCGCGTCGCGAGGACCCCCAAATAACTTTTCCTTGACACCACGGGCCCCCATCGACCATGTCACTTCCCAAGGTGCCGAACCCGGCACAGGTGGTGCTTGAGCTTCCTCCGGGGTACGAGGGGAGAGGGGACCCGCGGTAATCCTGGCCAGCGACATCGTGCGCACGCGGTACCGCCACCGCCGAAGCAATATCTTCCGCCCGAATCCGTCCGTGACGCCGTTGCGCCCCGCGGACCCGGGCCGCGACGACTCACCTTTCGGGGCGTTCAGGCGCTCGCGCGCCGCTTGCGCCGAAATCGGTGCCACATGCATACGACACCAATTTCTGCGGCGCCGGGTGCGGGCACCGTCTGCGGCGCATCGCTTGAGCCGAACACCCACGCGTCCTTGCTGCCATCCACCAGCATGCGGTCGCTTGCGCCGAACATGGCCATCTCCCACTGGCCGTTCACCTCGGTCCAGTAGTGCCAGTAGTTCTCGATGGGCCAGAGGTCGCCGTTGCCGTACTCGTAGTCCGCGGCGAAGCCGATGCCGGTGACGAAGTTCCCGAACGGGTATGCGTCGTAGGCGAGCGCAGCCCCGGTGATGGCGGAGGTCGCGGCCTGCAGCGCGTCGAAGCCGTTCATCGCCGTGTCCCAGCGCAGCGTGACCTGGTACGCGTTGCCGTTGGTGAAGTCCACCTGGATGGTGGACGTGCTGGCGCCCGTGCCAACGTCATACGACGCGACAACTCCGGCGAAGGCGTGCGAACTGGAAATGACGATGGCGGCGAATGCCGCAGCGGCGGTCACGGTGCAGTGCATGTGGTTCCTTCCTGAGTTGCGCAGGAGAACGTTGTGTGCTCGGACGCCGGTCGACCCGGCTTGCGGGCACCCACGCGGGTGCCGCCTACGGTGACGCATTCGCTGCGGACTTTGACCGCATTCCTCCGTGCGTCCGAGTGGCCGCGTTTCGCGGCCGCGCTCAGGATAGCCGCTGCCCTACGATGCCGCCGTCCCGGAGGACACCATGGCCGACACCCAGCAGACCGAAGCCCTCATCGCCGCCTTCCGCTCCGACCACGACCGCGTCAAGAAGGAGGTGCAGAAGGCCGTCGTGGGCCACGAGGAGATCATCGACGGCATCCTCGTCTGCCTCTTCGCCGGCGGGCACGCGCTCCTCGAGGGCGTGCCGGGGCTTGGCAAGACGCTCCTGATCCGCAGCCTCTCGCAGGCGCTCCAACTGAAGTTCGGGCGCATCCAGTTCACGCCCGACCTGATGCCCGCCGACGTCACCGGCACCACCATCGTGGTGGAGACGCCGTCCGGCCGCGACTTCCAGTTCCGCAAGGGGCCGCTCTTCGCGCAGATCGTCCTGGCCGACGAGATCAACCGCGCAACGCCAAAGACGCAGAGCGCCATGCTGGAAGCGATGCAGGAGCGCAGCGTGACCGTGGGCGGCACCTCGCACCAGCTCGACAAGCCGTTCTTCGTGATGGCCACGCAGAACCCCATCGAGCAGGAAGGCACCTACCCGCTCCCCGAGGCGCAGCTCGACCGCTTCTTCTTCAAGCTCGAGGTGGGCTACTCCACGCGCGCGGACCTGCGCGAGATCCTTGCTCGCACCACGGCCGGCGCGATGGAAGAGCCGCAGAAGGTGATCGACGCCGACACCATCCTCCGCCACCAGAAGCTGGTGCGTGCGGTGCGGATCTCCGACGTCGTGCAGGACTACGCCGTTCGCCTGGTGCTGGCCACGCACCCGCGCGGGCAGTTCGCCACGCCGCTCGTCAACCAGTTCCTGCGCTTCGGCGCGAGCCCCCGCGCCGCGCAGACGCTGGTGCTCGGCGCCAAGGTGAAGGCACTCCTTGCCGGCCGCGCAAGCGTGGCGGTCGAGGACATCAAGGCTGTGGCGCTCCCCGCGCTACGCCACCGCGTGCTCCTCAACTTCGAGGCCGAGGCCGAGGGCCGCGGCGCCGACGAGATCATCACCAACATTCTGGAGACGGTGCCGACCGCGGCCGCCGACTTCGCGGGATCGCGCTGACCGAATCGATCATTCGCATTCGTCGGCTCGTCCGTGGATGATGTTTGAACGTTGCTTGCCCGCTCAGGGAACCGGCGGATCCCACTTCGTGCTTGGAGCGCTGCTCGGCATCGGGCCGCGTGTGCGTTCCGCGTCCGGGTCGCCGTGATCCGCCGGGAACTCCGCGGTCATCACCGTCCCGTGCGGCGATGCATCGGCATGCGCAAGCGTTCCGCCGTGGCGCTCCACCAAGGCGCGTGCGACGGCGAGCCCGAGCCCCGTGCCGCGCTGGCCCTTGGTGCTGGCGAACGCCTCGAAGAGCCGTGTGCGATGCGCGGCTGGCACGCCGGGGCCGTTGTCGGAAACCTCGACGCGGAAGACGTTCTTCGCAGCATCAAGCGCGCACTGCACCGTGACCCGACCGCCGCGATCAGGCGCTGCCTCCACCGCATTGGCGAGCAGGTTGAGAAGCACCTGGTGGACGGCGTTCGCGTCGACCGGTGCGGGGGGCATGTCGGCCGCCACCTGTGCATCGAGCGTCACGCGGCGCCGCTCCGCGGTGGAGCGCATCAATTCGCACGCCTCGCGCACCACCGCGCCGAGGTCCGTCTCCTCGATCTCGAGCGGGCGATCCTTGGAGTAGGCCAGCATGTTCATCACGAGCCATGAGACGCGGTCAAGGTTCCGCGCCACGATGGGCCAGCCGTCGCGCGCCATTTCGAGGTCGCCGCGCCGGAGCGCAAGCTCCACCGCGTCCGCGCCGCTGCGCAGCCCTTGCAGGATGTTCTTCACGCTGTGGCTGATGGTGGCCACCGTCTCGCCGATGGCCTGCAGGCGTTCGGGGTCCGCGTCCGCGGCCGGGGCAGGAGCCGCGGGATCCACCGCCTGCACGTGGAATTCGGTCGCGCCGCAGCGGATGACGTCGCCCGCGCGCAGCTCCGCGCGCGCCTCGATGCGCTGCCCGTTGAGCCACGTGCCGTGCGTGCTGTGCAGGTCGCGCAGGTACCAGCGGCCGGCGGACGGCGTGAGCTCTGCGTGGCGTCGGCTCACCGACGGATCGGTGGAGCCGAGCGCTTCGGTGCTGCGGCCGATCAGCTGCGGTTCGGTGTCCGGCAGCAGGAATCGCTTGCCTGCGTCCGGACCGGCGGCCACGTGGAGTGCCAGCACGGGTTACTCCTTGGAGATCAGCTTGCGCAGCTCTGCGGCGCGCGCCTGGTCGATGAGCGTGAGCTGGTATTCCTGCTCGCCCGCGGTCTTTCGGTCTCCCAGCGCGAACGCCGAGAGCCCCAGCACGTAGCGGCCCTGCGCATTCTTCGGATCCGCGGCAACCACGCCTTCGGCGAGCTTGCGCGCATCGGCCCAGCGCTTCTCCTTGTACGCGGCCACGGCAAGCTTCAGCTGCGCCGCGATCACCGGCTGCGAGCCGCCGCCCTTCGCGGCCGTCTCGTACGCGGCGCGAGCCTTCTCGACCTCGCCCACCGCCTCGAGCGCGGCACCGCGGTAGGCGTGCGTGTCGTGCTTCGCGGGCGCAACCGCGATGGCACGGTCGAACTCCGCCACGGCCTCCTGGTGGCGCCCGAGCTTGTCGAGCGCATAGCCGAGCGCCGCATGCACGTTGGCATCGTCGGGACGTGCGCGCGCGGCCTCGTCGAGCTGCTGCGCCGCGTCGCCCCAGTGCTTCTGCGACAGGTGGCACCAGCCGAGGATGATCTTTGCGTCGATGGCACCGCGGTCGCAGCGCATGGCGTCGAGCGCGGCTGCCTGTGCCTTGGCAACTTCGCCGGCCTTCCACCAGTGGAGGGCGATGGCGGTCTCGACGGCCGCGCTACGGGCCTCGGCCTCGTGCGCCACCATGAGTGCGGCGAGCGCCTTCTCGGGCTTGTCTTCGCTGTTCCAGATGGCCGCGAGCGCAAGCGCCGCGGACGCCTGCTGGGCATCGGCGCGCAGCGCGTCCTCGAATGCCGCAACGGCCTCGTCGCGCGCGCCGCCCTTGCTGGCGATGTGGCCCACCGCGTACAGCGCGTGCGCGCGGCGCTTGCCATCCTTCATCGACGGGAGCGTGATGGCCTTGCGCGCGGCCTCGAGCGCTTCAGCATTGTTGCCGCCCGCGTCGAGCGCCAGCGCCAGGTTCGTCCACGCGCCCGCCATGCCGGCATCGATGGCGAGCGCCTCGCGGTACGCCGCCACGGCGGCTGCGTTGTCGCCGGACTTCTTCGCGGCGTTGCCGCGCGCGAAGGCATCGAGCGAGCGCTGGCGGAGTTCCTCCAGCCGACGCACTTCCGCCTCTGCCGCGGCCTTCTCTGCGTCGGCCCGGCGCTGTGCTTCCTCCGCGATGCGTCGTGCCTCTGCCTCTGCCTTGGCCTGCGCCTCTGCCTTCTCCGCGTCGGCCCGCCGCTGCGCTTCCTCCGCGATGCGTCGCGCCTCTTCCTCGCGGGCGCGCGCCTCGTCCTCCGCCTTCTTCGCTTCCACTGCGCGGGCTTCCGCCTCGCGGGCCGCCTGCGCTTCCCGCGCGGCCTGCTTGGCTCGCTGCACGTACAGCGCGAGCGGCCAGAGAACGGCCACCAGGACCGCAAGCGCCACGATTCCGGCGATGATCGACTTCTTGCGCATGGGCGCAGCGTACTTGCCCGGATTCAGCGCTGGAACTCGTACACGCTGCCGATGCCGAGGATCCGCGTCAGTTCATCGAGCGCGGCACGCGATTCCCGCAGGAGGAGCGGATCACCGAGGTCCTCGGGGGCAAGTTCCTCGCGGTAATGGCGGCGCACCCATGATTCGAGTTCCGCATGCCGTTCGGGAGACCAGAGGCAGCTCGGCGTTACCGCGGCGAGCCCGGCATCGGTGAGCGGCACGCGCAGCCGCAGGCACGCCGGGCCGCCGCCGTTGCGCATGCTCTCCCGCACATCGAGGAAGAGCGCGCCGTTCACCGGGCATGCGGGATCGGAGACCAGTCGCTCGATGAGTCGACGGATGCCGGCATGGCTCTCGCTCTCCTTCGGCAGGATGAGCTGCATGTCGCCGCCAGGCAGGGTCACGAGCTGCGAGTTGAAGAGGTACGTGCGCACCGCGTCGGCCACGCTGACCTCGGACTCCGGCACGATCTCCGCGTGGAAGCCAGGGCCGACCGCGGCCGCCAGGTCGTCGAGCGTTCGCTGCTGGTCCAGGAGCGCCAGCTCGTGCACCAGGTAGAAGCGGCCGTTCCCCACCGAGATCACGTCGTTGTGGAAGACGCCGTGGTCGATCACCGCGGGATGCTGCTGCGCATGGATGCAGCGCGCATGCGGGATGCCGTGGCGTTCTGCGATGGCCTGGCTCGCCTCGAGCGTCTGCCGCGCGGGGAATCGCGACGGGCGCCGGCCCGCGCCGCTCGCCTGCGCGCCGAAGACGAAGAGGTGCACGCCTGGGAGCTCGCCGCCCGCGTTGTTCGAGGCCGTGAAGCGCGTGTGGTTGGCGGCACCCTCGTCGCCGTAGGGCGTGGGCGCACCCGATGCGTCGGTGCCCGGGAGCGCGTCGTGCACCGCAAAGCGGGACTCATCACGGAAGATGGCGCGCAGCGTGCGCGCGGTCTGCGGCGCCTCGATGGCGCGGTGCGGCATGGTGCGCAGGTTGGCCACGGTCATGTGCACGCGGCCGTCGCCCGAATCCGCCGACGGCGTGACGGTGGCGGCGTTGGCGGCCCACATGGAGCTCGCGCTCGACGCGCGTGCGAGGAGATGCGGTGCCTCGGCCGCGGCCTTCGCCACGGCCACCTCGTCGGTGCCGGCGAAGCCCAGCGCGTGCAGCGTCGGTACGTGCGGCCGCTCCTGTGGCGGCAGCCATCCCTGCGGTAGCCCGAGGCGCGCAAGCGCGGCGGCCTTCGAGAGGCCCTGCAGCGCGGCATCGCGTGGCCGGGACTTCAGCCCGCGGTTCGAAGTGCTGGCGACGTTCCCGGGCGACAGCCCGGCGTAGTTGTGCGTGGGTCCAACGATTCCGTCGAAGTTCGCCTCTGGCACGGCGCGGAGACTACCCGCGCGCCACCTACAATCCCGGTCCCGATGGCACGTGCATCCGCAGCTTCCGGCCAGAAGACGGCCCGCACCGCGCCCGACGCGTCGATGCGGATCGTGGTGCTCACGGGCAAGGACTCGTTCATGCGCGTGGAGCGGTCGCGGCAGCTGCAGGCGGCGCTCGAGGAGAAGCACGGCACGGTCGACCGCTTCGAGCTCGACGGCGCCTCGGCGTCGCTGGCGGCGGTGATGGACGAGCTGCGTTCCTATGGCCTCCTCTCGCAGCACAAGCTGATCGTGGTGGACAATGCCGAGATGTTCATGGGTGCCGAGGATCGGCGCCGTGCCATGGAGCGCTACGCCGAGAACCCGCAGCAGGAGAGCACGCTCCTCTTCCGCGCCGGCGCGCGCTGGAACCCGGGAAAGTTCGACAAGCTGGTCGACGCCTGCGGTGGCGCGGTCATCAAGTGCGATGCCCCGTCCGACCGCGAGGCCGTGGCGTGGTGCGGCGTGCGCGCGGAGAAGCGCCACGGAACCACCCTTGCGCCAGGCGCCGCCGACCTCCTCGTGGAGAAGATCGGCCCGGACCTGGCGCGGCTTGATTCCGAGATCGCAAAGCTGGCCGCCGCCGCGGGTGAGGGCAAGCCCATCTCGCGGACGCTGGTGGGCGAGTTCGTCGGCCTCTCGCGCGAGGAGGCGGCGTGGGAGATCCAGTCCGTCATCCTGCGCCAGGGCACGCGCGCGGCGCTCGTCAAGCTGAACGAACTGCTCCGCGTGTCCGGCGCGCCCGAGACGCTGGTGGGATGGTCGATCTCGGAGATCCTTCGCAAGGTCCACGAGGCGGCGCGCCTCATGGCCAACGGCGAGAACGAGTTCGCCGTCGCCAAGCAGCTGCGGCTCTGGGGTGAGTCGCAGTCACTGGTCTGCAGCGCCGCGCGCACGCTCGGCCCGCGTGCTGCCGCCGCGCTCCTTGCAGAAAGCGTGCGCACCGACGCGCGCACCAAGTCCGGGCTCAGTTCAGACGGCGCACGTACGTTCGAGTCGCTGGTGGTCACGATCGGAGATCGCATTCGATGAAGCACGACGCACGCACGGCGAAGCCCGCCACCACCTCGCTCCTTTCGCTGGCATTCGTCACGCTGCTGTCCGGTTGCTCGTCCACGCCGCCCGTCGCGCCGCCGCCGGTGACTCCGGTGCGGCCCGCGGTGGCCGCGCGCGGCACGGTTGATCCGCTTCCACGCGACGAGGCGCGCCAGCGTTTCGACAGCATGCCCGCCACGCGCGGTTCCACACGGCCGGTGGCCGCCAGCACGCGCCCGTCCGCGCTGCCGATGTTCGACATGACGCTGGCGCCGGAATCGCCGAAGGAAGTGGCGTCGCTGCCGGTGGCGCAGTCGGAACAGCTGGCGCCGGCGATTGATGTGCAGCCCGCGCCTGCGCAACCTGCGGTCGTGGCAGTGGCCGCGCCCGCGCCCGAGCCTTCGGATTCGGAGGGTCGCGTGATGGCTGCGGAGCCGTCGGTCATGCCCGAACTTGCACCGGAAGGTTCGAAGCCGGAGCGCATCGCGCTGATGCCGGCGTCGGTGATGGCACCGGAGGTGCTCGGTGGCGGCGCCGTAAATGCCGCCGCAGCTGCGGATCGACCGGTTCCGCAGGGGCAGCCTGCACCGGCGCCGACGCCGGAACCTGTGCCGTCACCCACGCCGACGCCGACACCCGAACCCGTCGCTGTTCCCGCGCCTGAACCTGCGCCGGCGCCGGAACCGACGCCCGCGCCGGCTCAGGAACCTGCACCCGCACCGGTGCCCGCGGCGGTGCCCGAGCCCGCACCGGTGCCCGCACCGACCGCTGCGCCGACGCCGGAACCCGCGCCCGCAGCGCAGCCTTCTGCGCCCGCCGAGCCGATCACGCCGCCGCCCGCGGAGCCGCCCGTTCCCGCACCGGCCGAGCCTGCGGCTGTGCCCGCGGCAGCCCCCACGCCTGAGCCCGCGCCCGTCGTTGTGCCGACACCGGTCGTGGTGCCTCCCGCTCCGCCCGCGCCGGAGCCGCCGGCCAAGCAGCCCGCGATCGGCAAGCTCTCGATGGCATCCAAGGTCCGTGGCTTCGGCGACATCGAGCCGATCGACGCGGGCTCGCTCCGCGCCGGCGACCGCTTCCTGGCCTACGTCGAGCTGATGCACTGGCCGTTCGTCGCCGGCATCGGCGACCGCATTACCGCGCACGCGCGCTACATGCTGCGCATCGAGGACGCGAAGGGGACGGTGATCTGGAAGGAAGGTCCGTTCGACGCCATCCATTCATCGCCCGTGCCGACCGACGAGCTCTTCATCACTCGCATGGTGAAGTTGCCGCGGACGATCCCCGCCGGCAGCTACAGCCTGGTGGTTGCTGCCACCGACATGGCCAACGGCGCCGAGACCGACGTTCGGCTGCCGTTTGCGGTGAAACCCCCGGCCAAGCGCTGATGCCATGATTTACGGGCCTGTTGGCCCTGCTTCCTGCCAAGTACGATGTTGCGTTCGCCTCCCGCCGGGAGGCACCTCACGTGCCAGACGACGCCCCCAACGCAAGCGCAGGACCCCACGCTCCGCCGGCACCCTTGGTGCCGACCGGGGCCGTGCCCGGCAGTTCCCCGGCGGACCAGGCGTGGGCCGTGCCTGCGCCGAACCACGACGGACCCGGCCATGGTCACGGCGGCATGGCCGCACTGGCGATCGGTGCCGTCGGCGTGGTGTTCGGCGACATCGGCACCAGCCCGCTTTACGCCCTCCAGGAGACGGTCATCAAGCACGGGGGTGCCGAGCGAGAGTTCGTCATGGGCGTCCTGAGCATGGTGTTCTGGGCGCTCTTCCTGGTGGTGGTGGCCAAGTACCAGCTCCTCATCATGCGGGCCACCAACCGCGGCGAGGGCGGACTGTTCTCGCTCCTCTCGCTCCTGCCGCGCGGGCTGCAGCGGCGCGCCGACTACCGGCTGGCGTTCTTCGGCGCCATCGCCATCATCGGCAGCGCGCTCCTCTTCGGTGACGGCGTGATCACGCCTTCCATCTCGGTGCTCTCCGCGATGGAAGGCCTGACGGTGTTCGACGAGAGCCTGCAGGGCTGGATCGCGCCGCTCACCACCGTGGTGCTGGTCTTCCTCTTCTCGGTGCAGCGCTTCGGCACCGGCCACATCGGGAAGATCTTCGGCCCGGTGATGATCGTGTGGTTCGGCGTGCTCGGGTTCCTGGGGCTGCGCGCCATCCTGGAGGACCCGTCGGTGCTGGCGGCGGTGAATCCCGCCTACGCGTTCTCGCTGGTGGCGTCCAACCCGATGGGCACGTTCCTCCTGCTCGGCTCGATCGTGCTCGTGGTCACGGGCGCGGAGGCGCTCTACGCGGACATCGGTCACTTCGGCCTCGGGCCGATCCGCCTCGGCTGGTTCACGCTGGTGTGGCCGTGCCTCCTCCTCAACTATTTCGGGCAGGGTGCGTGGATCATCTCGCACCCGCCGACGAGCGACATCGAGCACTACAAGCCCTTCTACGGACTGGTGCCCGAGGGATGGGTGATCCCGATGGTGGTGCTTGCCACCTTCGCCACCATCATCGCGAGCCAGGCGATGATCTCCGGCGTCTTCTCGATGGCGCGCCAGGCGATCCGCCTGAACTACCTGCCGCGACTGCAGGTGGTGCACACCTCGAGCTTCACCGAGGGGCAGATCTACATCCCGTTCCTCAACTGGAGCATGATGGTCGGCTGCCTGGCCACCGTGTTCCTGTTCCGCTCCTCCACCTCGCTCGCGGAGGCGTACGGCATCGCGGTGGTGGCGGTCATGGTCATCACCTCGATGCTCTTCGCGGAGGTGGCGCTCAAGACCTGGAAGTGGAACCCGTTCCTCGTCTGGGGCCTGATGGGCATCTTCCTCGCCATCGACCTGGCGTTCCTGGCATCGAACCTCCTCAAGGTCTTCCACGGCGGCTGGTACGCGCTGGCGATCGCCGCCGCCGGCTCGCTGGTGATGCTCACCTGGAACCAGGGCACGCTTGCCATCGGCCGCCGCATCGCGGAGCAGGGCGAGACCATCCACGACTTCCTGGCGCGCCTCTGGTCGGACGTGGTGCCGCGCGTGCCCGGCACCGCCGTCTTCCTCACGCCCTCCACGCAGGCGCCGTTCGCGCTCGTGAACTTCGTGAAGCACGCACACGTGCTGCACGAGCAGGTGATCCTGCTTTCCATCATGCCGGTGGACGAGCCGTACGTGGCCGATCGCGACCGCGTGTCGGTGCGCTGGATGCCGGACGGATTCTGGAGCGTCTCCGCGCAGGTGGGCTTCATGGAGCAGCCGGACGCGGTGCGCATCCTGGTGCTCGCGCGCGAGCGCGGCCTGCCGTTCAACGAGCAGGACACCACGTACTTCGCCCGCAAGATGCAGGTGCTGGCCACCGGCCCGGCCCGCATGGCGCGCTGGCGCAAGGGGCTCTTCGTCTTCCTGCATTCCAACGCCGCCGACGTGAGCAGCGCGTTCAACCTTCCCTCCAGCCAGACCGTCGAGTTCGGCTTCCAGATGGAGCTCTGAGGAACACCGATGCGCGGCATAGCCATCAAGATGCTCTTCGGCGACACTGCCAAGTTCTACGGCATCCTGCTGGGGCTTTCCTTCGCCACGCTCCTGATCGCGCAGCAGGCGAGCATCTTCGTGGGACTGATGAGCCGCACCTACGCGCTCATCGAGGAGACGCCGCAGGCGGACCTGTGGGTCACCGATCCCACGCTCCAGTTCGTGGACGACACCAAGCCAATGCAGGTGACCGCGCTGCAGCGCGTGCGCAGCGTGGACGGCGTGGAATGGGCCGTGCCGCTCTTCAAGGGCCTGCTGGTGGCGAAGCTCCCCACCGGCGCCCGGCAGATCTGCGACGTGATCGGCGTGGACGATGCCAGCCTGATCGGCGTGCCCGCGCGCATGGTGAAGGGCGACGTCAGCGTCCTGCGCAAGCCGGACACCATCATCATCGAGACCCGCGGCGCGCGCTCGCGCCTGGCGCAGCCGGTCAACCTCGCGAACCCGGACGGCCCGAAGCGCCCCATCGACATCGGCGAGGAGCTCGAGCTCAACGAGCGGCGCGCGGTGATCGGCGGCATCGCCGAGACCAAGCCCACGTTCCAGAACGTGCCGACCATCTACACCACGTACTCGCGCGCCATCGGCTTCGCCCCTGCGAACCGCCGCACGCTGAGCATGATCCTGGTGAAGGTCTCGCCCGGGCAATCCGTGACCGAGGTGCGCGACCGGATCATGCGCGAGACCGAGCTGGCCGTGTACACGCCGAAGGACTTCGCGTGGACCACCATCGAGTACTGGATGAAGCAGACCGGCATCCCGATCAACTTCGGCATCGCCATCGTGCTGGGCTTCCTGGTGGGCGTGGCCATCGCCGGGCAGATGTTCTACAACTTCACGCTCGACAACCTGAAGTACTTCGGTGCCATGAAGGCCATGGGAGCCACCACGCCGCGGCTCCTGGGGCTGGTGGCGCTGCAGGGCGCGGTGGCCGGCGTGCTGGGGCTTGGGCTCGGGCTCGGCGTGACGGCCGTGGTGGGCCTCTCCATTCCCGGCGACAAGCTTGCCTTCAAGATGACGTGGCAGATCCCGGTGATCTCCGCGGCCGCGGTGGTCTTCATCGTGGTGGCCTCGAGCCTGCTGAGCATGCGGCGCGTGGTCAAGCTCGACCCGTCCGAGGTGTTCCAGGGATGAGCGAGGTTGCCAAGAGCATCGTCTGCAGGCAGGTGTTCAAGACCTTCGGCACCGGCGACTCCATGGTGCGCGCGCTGCGCGGCGTGGACCTCGAGGTTCGCTTCGGCGAGATGATGGCGCTCGTGGGCCCGTCCGGCTGCGGCAAGACGACGCTCATCTCCATCCTGGCCGGCCTCCTCACGCGCGACGAGGGCGACCTCGCCGTGCTCGGCACCGATCCCTCGGCCCTCAGCAACCACGAGCGCACCGTCTGGCGCGGCCAGAACGTGGGCTTCATCTTCCAGCAGTTCAACCTGATCCCGCAGGTCTCCATCCTGGAGAACGTGGCGGTGCCGCTCCTCCTTCGCCACCATCCCAAGAAGGACGCGCTGGCGCGCGCCGCGAAGCTCCTGGAGGAAGTGGGCCTGAAGGGCCGCGAGAGCACCCGCCCGACCAAGCTCTCCGGCGGCCAGCAGCAGCGCGTGGCCATTGCCCGCGCGCTGGTCACCGGACCGCGGCTCCTGGTGTGCGATGAGCCCACCAGTGCGCTGGACGGCGCCACCGGGCAGAAGGTCATGGGACTCATCCGCGAACTCACCACCGCGTCGGAGCACGTGGTGATCGTGGTGACCCACGACGAGCGCATCTACCACTTCACCGACCGCATCGCACACCTCGACGACGGACAGGTCACCCACATCAGCACCCCCGCCGAGGCGCTTGCCGAGAGCGCCCAGCGCGCCGGCGACGCCGCGCGGCGCCATTGAACTAGTCTTCAATGGCGGAGGCTTCAACGATCGAGGCTTCCACGCGGCTCCGCCGCGCGCAAGCGCAACCCCAGAGCAGGCACAGACCATGAATTGGAAGTTCATCGCACTCCCGATCCTCGCCGTCCTCGGCATCGTTGCCGCGGCCTACACGGTCTCCAAGCAGAACGCGGCCATTCCCGCGCCTCCGCCGATGATTCCGCCGGTGGCATCGCCCTACGGCGACCGTGTCAGCGGCTCGGGCCTGGTCGAGCCGTCCTCCGAGCTCATCGAGCTCGGTGCGCCGATCAGCGGGCTGGTGGAGGAGGTGCTCGTGAAGGAGGGTGACCGCGTGAAGAAGGGCCAGCCGCTCTTCATCATCGATCGCCGTGCGCTCAGCGCGCAGTTCGACGGCGCGCAGGCGCGGGAGCTGACCGCCGAGGCGCGCCTGGCGCAGGCACAGAGCATGCCGAAGCCCGAGGCGCTTGCCCAGGCGCAGGCCCGCGCCGACCAGGCGCGCGCCGTGCTGGTGGATGCGCAGGGCCGGCTCGATCGCCTGCGCGCCATCGGCGAGGCGGGCGCGATGAGCCGCAACGAGCTGCCGACCCGCGAGTTCGACGTGGCCAACGCCAAGGCGAAGCTTGCCGAGGCGGAGTCGAACCTGGAATTCGTGCGCAAGGGCACGTACCCCGAGGACCTGCGGGTCTTCGAGGCGGACGTCGCCTCGGCGAAGGCCGAGATGGCCATGATCCGCACCGAGCTCGATCGCTGCATTGCACGTGCGCCGATCGACGCGGACGTCCTGCGCATCGATGCGCGCCCCGGCCAGTATGCGGCCGCGGGGCCCGGTGCGAAGACGCAGATGACGCTCGGCGACCTGGATCCCCTCTACATCCGCGTGGACATCGACGAGCTGGACGCGTGGCGCTTCAGCGACAAGGGCAAGGCCGTGGCCTCGCTGCGCGGCGGTCGGCAGGCGAGCTTCCCGCTCCACTTCGTGCGCCGCGTGCCGCTGGTGCTCCCCAAGAGGACGCTCTCCGGCGAGAACGCCGAGCGCATCGACACCCGCGTGCTGCAGGCGATCTACGCCTTCGATGATCCGAACGTGCCGGTGGCCCCCGGCCAGTTGCT
>CAMBSR010000033.1 GCA_945870475.1 Phycisphaera mikurensis NBRC 102666 | reverse complement strand
TCATCGCCCCGCCGACCGCTGCGTTGCCGCCGCGAGCGCCCGGCCCGGCGCCGTCCGTGTTCCTGTCGGCGTTCCGCAGGGGATGGGCGGGCCTTCAGCACGGCTTCGTCGCGCTGATCCTGGGGGTCACGCTGCTGGTGGCGCTTCGCGTGCCGGGCGAGATTGCCCAGGCGCGCTCGATGCAGCAGGTCGGGGAGTTGGTGCGTGTGCTCCAGGAAAACGCTGCCGACTTCGAGCCGGGCGCGTCACGCGGACCGGGGCCCGACCTCGAGGCGCTTGCCGCTGGCGAGGGCGATTTCGTGACCTCCTGCTGCATGCCGTGGCTTCTCGAGCTCATGGTGATTGCGCCGGTCTTCGCCGGGCTTTCCATTGCGGCTGCCCGGGCGGCCGCGGGTCGCGGGGGCCTCGGTGACCTGCTGGCCGGCGTCGCGAGGTGGGCGCCGGTGGTGCTCTCGTCGTTCATCATCCTGCTTGCCGGGACGGGCTTGCCGGTGGCGGCGCTTCTCTGTTCGATTGCCGCGAGCATGGTGACGTTCTCGCGCCACCTGCCGACCGATGCCGCCCCGGCATCGGTGCTGGCGGTGGGGGCTTCGTGCGGCGGGGTGCTGCTGCTGGCGCTCGTGCTGCCCATCCTGTGGATCTCCGCGCGTCTCTGGTTTGCACCGCTGCGCGCTGCGGACATCGATCGCCCGGCATGCGCCGGGCTCGACGCCGTGAAATGGTCGTGGCGGGCCACGCGCCGCGTGCAGTGGCCGCTCTTTGCGCTGGCGTTGGTGGCGGCGGCGGTCGGCTCCGCGGCGGCATTCGCTGCTGCGGAGATCGCCGCACTCACCGCTCCGCGCGGCGGCGATCCGTCCATCGCGGTGCAGGTGGCAACATCGTCGGTGGCGTGGATGCTTGTGCTGCCTGGCTTCGTGGCCGTGATCGGCGCGGCGTATGCCATCGTGGCGGATTCTCACGAGGCGGCCGTGCCGCCGATGCATCCCGGCGCTGCGCCAGGAACTGGAGGAATGGCAGGATGACCGGACCGCTCGGAGACCTCGAACGCGCGAACTACCCCATGGATCCGGCCTCGCTGCGCAAGCGGCGCTTCCTGATCGTGGTCAGCTGGCTCCTCCTCTCCGTGTGGGAGGCGGTGCCCATCTACCTGGCGTTCATGAAGCACTCGGACAACCCGAGCCCCGAGGTGGCCACGGCGCTCGCGGCGTCGCTCTGCTGGCTGCCGGTCATCGGCACCGCGGCGGCGGTGATGGCCTCGGTGTGGGCGTGGGGCGTCGCGTGGTGGGTGGCGGTGGCCTTGTACCTGGGGCCGAAGGTGGTCCTGCTGTTCGCGATCCGCACCATCGTGCGTCGCTCCGTGAAGTCGTGAATCGGTGAACTGAATGAAGCACGGCGCGCGCCCCGGTGCGGGGCGCGCGCCGTGATGGTGTCGTGCACCTGTCGTGACGCGGATTACTCCTCGCCACCCTCTTCCTGGTCGAGGAAGCTCTGCAGGCGCTGCCGGCGGACCGGGTGCTGCAGCTTGCGGATGGCCTTGTTTTCCACCTGGCGCACGCGCTCGCGCGTGACCTTGAAGATGCGGCCCACTTCCTCGAGGGTGTAGGTGTAGCCGTCGCCGATGCCGTAGCGGAGCTTCAGGATCTCGCGCTCACGGTAGGTGAGGGTGCGCAGGACGTCGTTGATCCGCTGGCGCAGGAGCTCGCTGGAGGCGGCCTCGTGCGGGCTGGACTGGCGCTCGTCCTCGATGAAGTCGCCGAAGTGGCTGTCCTCGCTCTCGCCGACCGGGCGGTCGAGCGAGATCGGGTGACGGCTCACCTTCATGACGCGGCGGGTCTCCTCGATCGGCATCTTCGCGCGGAGCGCGATCTCCTCGACCGTGGGCTCGCGGCCCAGCTCCTGGAGCAGGTGCTTCTGGATGGTGCGCAGCTTCGACATCGTCTCGATCATGTGCACCGGTACGCGGATGGTGCGGGCATGGTCGGCGATGGCGCGGGTGATGGCCTGGCGGATCCACCACGTGGCGTAGGTGCTGAACTTGTAGCCGCGCTTGTACTCGTACTTGTCCACCGCGCGCATCAGGCCGGTGTTGCCTTCCTGGATGATGTCGAGGAAGGGCAGGCCGCGGTTGCGGTACTTCTTGGCGATGGAGACCACCAGGCGCAGGTTGCCGCCCGAGAGGTCGCGCTTGGCCTGTTCATACTCAAGGAACGCGCGCTCGATGCGGCGCACGCGCCCGTCGAGCGCCTCGGCGTTCTCGAGCACCATGCCACGCAGGCCGTCCACCTCGTCGTTCATGACCTGGACGTCCTCCGGGTCGAAGCGCTCGGGGTGCTTCTCGGCCTTCTTCAGCTGGTGCTGGATCTCCTTGACCTTCTTGTCGAGGCCCTGGAGCTTGCGCAGGAGCGGCTGGATGCGGCTGGTGCGCAGGCAGCATTCCTCGAGGAGCACCGCCACCTTGCGGCGGTTGTGGTCGAACTCCTTCTGGAGCGTGGCGCGCTTGGCCTCGGCGGTCGTGGTGTCGAGCGCCTCGAAGATCTCGCGGTTGCGGTTGAGCAGGCGCTCGATCGTCGGGAGGTTGGCGGGAATGCGCGCCGCGAGGGTTTCCTTGTGGTTCTCCTCGGCGGTCGAGATGCGCATGGTGCGGTCGAAGGGCAGGGTGCCTGCGTGCACCTGCTTCAGGATCTGCACGGCCATCTGCGCCGCGTAGTCGCTGGCCAGCGTGAGCCGGCGGAAGCACATGCGCGTGGTCTCGATCTTCTTCGCCAGGCGGATCTCCTCCTCGCGGGTGAGGAGCGGGATCGTGCCCATCTGCGTGAGGTACATGCGGATCGGGTCATCGATCCGCTTGGAGCCCTGCTCGTTGAGCGCAGCCTCCACGGCAGCCTGCGCCTCGGCATCGTCGAGGATCTCCTCCTCGGCGGCCGGCTCCTCGGGCAGGTGCTGCTCGTCCTCGAAGCCGCCGTCGAAGTCGACCGGCGGGCCGTCCTCCTCGTCGATCATCTGGACCTTCGGCGGCTTGTTCGGCTTCTTCTCGTCGCGCTGGAACTTGAGGTTCGTCTGCAGCGGGGCGTCGAACATCTCGCCGCCCTGGCGCTTGCGCTCGCTCTCGTCGATGAGCTCGATGCCGAGCTCCTCGAGGAGGACGATCATCTCGTCAACCTTCTCGGGCTCGACGAACTCGTCGGGCACGCAGCGGATGTACTCCTCGTAGGAGATCCACTTGCGGCCGCGGCCGATCTCGACAAGCTGGCGGAGGACGGGGGTCAGGTCTGAAAGTGCGAGTGACAAGGTGGTGGTCCAGTTCTCAGTTGCTCTGCGGACGCGATGAACGCAAACAGAACAAATCGGTCATCGTGAGGTTAAGGCGCGAAAACGGGCGCGTTGGAATCGTTATTACGCGGAATGTGGGTCACATCCATCAACTTCGACATCATGAATGGCGATCAGCCTGGTGGCCCTGCAGCACGTTGCCCCGAACTTCCGGGCAACCGGCCGAAGGCGGTGGGGTCTCGACCGCGGTTTCGGATGGCTTCCAGACGCGCTTCGAGGGCTTCCGGTTCGCCGGAAGTGGTTGGGGATACTAGGCTTGCATTTCCTGAACGGGAGAATTCGCGCGCCTGCGCGCGGCGGATCCGCTCAAAGGCGTCGATCGCCACCTGCAATTGCTCGGCTGCAAGATTCTCGGACGGTGCTCGGCGCTCGCCAAGCATGACCAGGTCGACGGTCAGGGACTTGGCGCCCCCGCCACGCAGCTCGGCCAGCAGTTCCTCGGCCGTGAAGGGGTGGGCATCCTCCAGCCAGACGTGGACCGGCTCGAAGATCTGCCGGCTCTCCGGGTCCAGGAAGCTCTCTGGCGTGATGGCCTCGGTCAGGGGCAGGGACGAACCGTCATCGAGCCGCACCCGGGACGTGGCGAGCGTGGGGTGTGCCAGGAGGATGGCCAGGAGCCCGCGTTCCGCGTCGCGGCGTGCGCGGGCCTGCGGTGGGGCGAAGCCCTGTTCCTCGAGCGAGGGTCGGTAGACGCGTTCGGTGCGAACCTCCACGGGCTCCTCTTGCGCGGGCGCACGCGGTGTCGGCGACTTGATGGCCTCGAGCGCCGCTTCCAGGTCGCGTTCGGAAAGCCCGGTGATGGACGACAGGCTCGACATCACCAGCGTCCGACGCAGGCCCGGCATCTCTCGGAAGCCGAGCTCCACCAACCGCGCCAGCACCGCCTCGATGCGCTGCTGCTGCGCGCTGAGCCCGTTGGCGGCGCGGAAGTCCTGGCGGAAGCGGCGCACGAAGTGGCGCAGCGCGTCCTCGCTCTTCGCGAGTGCCTCGTCGAAGCGCGCGCGGCCGCCTTCCTGGCGCAGGAGTTCGTCCGGGTCCAGTTCATCGGGCAGCGTGCAGATGCGCACGTCGACCGGCTCGGCGAAGAACACCTCGATGGCGCGGTCCGCGGCCTTCTGCCCGGCGGCGTCGCCGTCGAAGAGGAGCACGATGCGCTCCGCGAGCCGCTTCAGGACGCGCGCGTGTTCGCGGGTGAGCGCGGTGCCGAGCGTCGCCACCACGTTGGTCACGCCGGCGGCGTGGCAGGCGATGACATCCGTGTAGCCCTCGCAGATCACGGCCGTGCGGCTGTCGATGATCGACTTCTTTGCCAAGTGAATGCCGTACAGCCCGCGGCCCTTGTGGAACACGCCGCTTTCCGGCGAATTCAGGTACTTCGGCTGGTCTTCCGGGTTGATCTGCCGGGCACCGAAGGCGATCGGCTGGCCCATTTCGTCGCAGATGGGGAAGATCACGCGGTTGCGGAATCCGTCGATGGGGCCTTGCCGCCCGTCGCGCACCAGGCCCGCGGCACGGAAGACGTCGAGCTCCGGCACGGCATCGTCACCGCGCGAACCCGCGCTGTGCGCGCGCAGGCGATCGATGTGGCGCACGAAGCCGTCCCAGCCGTCGGGTGCGGCGCCCAGCTGGAACCGCTCGCGCATCTCGGCGGTGATCCCGCGGCGGTCGAGCGCGGCATTGGCGGCAGCGCCGGCTTCGGCGTGCGCCAGCGCCTTGCGGAAATAGTTGGCAGCGATCGCGTTGGCGCGAAGCAGGGCGCGTCGGCCGCCGGTGGCGCCGTCCTCGCGCCGCGTCTGCTGCAGTTCGATGCCGGCGCGCTCGGCCAGCGCGCGCAGCGCGTCGATGAACTCCATCTTGTGGTAGTTCATCATGAAGTCGATGGCGTTCCCAGCGGCGCCGCAGCTGAAGCACTTGTAGAAGCCCGCACCCTTGTGCGTGACCACGGTCATGGACGGGGCGCGGTCGTCGTGGAACGGACAGATGCCCACATGCTCGCGGCCCTTGGGCCGCAGCTGCACGTGTTCGCCGATGAGCGCCACCATATCGGTGGCGTCCAGGACGCGATCCCTGTCTGAGTTTCCGAACTGTCCTGCCACCAGCTTCCTTTCGGCGCGTCCTGCGCCGTGTTCAATGCGGTCCACGGGCAAACGAACCTGCGCGGAGGTGCTTGCGCACCGCCGCAACGATTCCCGTGCCTGGATCGGGGTTGGAACGCCGAGCCGGTGACCGCTCACCGATTTCGTCGTCCAGGGTTGTCCTGGCCGTGAGCCAGTCGCTTCGGAGCGGAATCAGTGGGTTGCTCAGGGCCTGTGCGCCGTCGTGGCGCCGCTGGTGGCACTCGTGAGCCGGGTGTCCCGCTGCGAAGGTGCCGAATTGTAGGCCCGTTGCGGGAAGAGTCAATGAATCCCCGGATGAAAATGCCTTGCGAGCCAGCGGGGTTCGGGACGAAACCGCTTCGCTGAAGATTGAAAAGTGACACGGACCGCCCGTTGAAGGCGGCCCGTGTCGTTCATTGCTTTGGGGCGCTGGCGTGGGCCAGTGGGCGCTGCGTCACTTCGCGGCGCGGCCCTCGCGCTGCTCGCGCGTGTAGGTGTACTTGCGCTTCATCGGCTTGACGACGAGGCCGGCGCGGATGGCGCGGACCGAGGCGCGGACGCGCTTGGGCGCGCCGTCTTCCATGGTGTCCACGGTCTGCAGGTTCGGCTTGAAGGTGCGCTTCTTGACGGACGTGGTCTTGATGCCGACGCCGCCGAGGTACTTCGCCTTACCGCGACGCTTGATGACGTTTCCGGAGGAGGTCTTTGCACCGGTGAAATGGCAGACGCGCGGCATGGGTAGTCCTTGGGTGTGATGCCCGCTGCGGGATGCAGTGGGAGACCGGGCAGGATACGAGAGATCCGCCTGTATCGCAAGGGTTTGGATCCAAACTGCGTGGCGCCGTTATCGGCATCAGGCGCTAGCGCCACGCTGGGTCAGGCCAGCCAGTGCCAGCAGCTCCCGAGCAGCCTCGCCGTCACCCGTCGAGAAGCTTGCCACGTCATGGCTGTCCACGTCCAGGACGCCCCACGTCCGCCCCTTCGCGTCAAGGCAGGGCACCACCAGCTCGCTCTGGTCCCGGGGGTCGCAGGCGATGTAGCCCTCGCCCAGGTCACGGACGTCCCGCACCACCAGGGTCCGGCCGGCCCCCAGGCCCTGTCCGCAGGCGCCATGGATCCCGATCGGGGAGCACGCCGGCGTGGGGCGGCGCGCCGCAGGGTCATCCGGCGGTCGTCCGGCTCGCCCGGATGATCCACGTAGAAGCCCACCCAGCTGACGCCGGTGGCGGCGAAGGCATCCCACCAGAGCGCGGCGAACGCCTCCATCCGCTCCTCCCGCGACGTGAGCTGCGCAATGTCCATGGCGCGTCCGTGGACGGACGCGTAGTCGCGGTTGGTCGAGTGTGCAGCGATTCCGGCCATGCCGGTGCCTCAGGCGCTTTCGCGCTCGCGGCGCTTGATCTGCTGGAGCGGGGCGCCGGAGACGATCACCTGCGCGTCGATCACGTACACGGTGTTCGTGTTGTCGAGCTCCGGCAGGTCGTACATCCGGTCGATCATGATCTCGTCCACCACGGCACGCAGCGCGCGGGCGCCGGTGTTGCGGCTGAGGGCACGGTCGGCGATGAGCTCCAGCGCATCGCGCGTGAACTCCAGGCGAGCGCCCTCGAGCGAGAAGAGGTGCTGGTACTGATTGATGAGCGCGTTCTTCGGCTCGGTGAGGATCTGCACCATGGCATCCCGCGAGAGCGGGTGCAGCGGGCAGACGATCGGCAGGCGGCCGACGAGCTCGGGGATCATGCCGAACTCCAACACGTCGTCCGGGGTGACCTGGCCGATCAGCGCGCTGCGCTCGGTGACCTTGTCTTCCACGCCCTGCGCCTCGGGGGCGAAGCCGATGCGCTTGCGGCCGATGCGCTTGCGCACGATGTCCTCGATGCCGTCGAAGCTGCCGCCGCAGACGAACAGGATGTTCGTCGTGTCCATCTGGATGTACTGCTGCTCCGGGTGCTTGCGGCCGCCCTGCGGGGGAACGTTGGCGGTGGTGCCCTCGAGCATCTTCAGGAGGCTCTGCTGCACGCCTTCGCCGCTCACGTCGCGGGTGATCGAGACGTTGTTGCTCGTCTTGCCGATCTTGTCGATCTCGTCGATATAGATGATGCCGCGCTGGGCGCTCTCGAGGTCGAAATCGGCGGCCTGCAGAAGCTTCAGGAGGAGGTTCTCCACGTCCTCGCCCACGTAGCCGGCCTCGGTGAGCGTGGTGGCGTCGCCGATGGCGAAGGGCACGTTCAGGATGCGGGCAAGCGTCTTGGCGAGCAGGGTCTTGCCCGTGCCCGTGGAGCCGATCATCAGCACGTTGGACTTGTCGAGCTCCACCGGCGACTGCTCGTTCTCGAGCTGCGAGAGGCGCTTGTAGTGGTTGTGCACGGCCACGGACAGGGCGCGCTTGGCGTTCTCCTGGCCGATGACGTACTGGTCCAGGAATTCCTTCATCTGCCGCGGCGACGGGATCTGCCCGAGCTGCGGGCGGCCGCCGGTGACGCGGCGCCGCTCCTGCTTGAAGATGTTCTGGCAGAGGTCGGTGCAGTTGGTGCAGATGTAGACGTCGTTGGGGCCTTCGACCATCGGGCCCACCTCGCGGCTGGTCTTGCCGCAGAAGCTGCACGTGGTGACCTTGCGGCCGCGGAAGCCGCCGTCGCCGCCGCCGGCTCCGCCGCCCGAAGCGCCGCCACCGGCACCGCCGCCGGCTCCACCGCCCGAGCCACCACCGGCGCCGCCGCCGGAGAAGCCATCGCCGAACTCGCGGCCGTTGCCGCGCTTCTGGTTGCCATTGGCGCCCTCAGGGACTGCGGGGAGGGTGTCTCGGCTCGGCATCGGCTGCATCGGTCAGGGGCTCCTACGAATCGGAAATCGGGTCCCGGGAAACCGGGGCACGCGGAGTCTATCGGTCACTTCGCCTGCATTCTGCAGGGGGGAGCCACACGATGCCGCAGGAAACGCGGCAAACCAAGTGTTGGCCCCGGGGATGGCGGAAGATCGGGCGCGATTGCCGCTGACGGATGGCCTTATCGGCGGGCGTCCTGGCCGTTGCCGCCGCCCCAGTCCGTGCCGCCGAGGCGCTCGCGCTCCTTGCGCGCGTTCTCGCGGGTGCGGTGGATCAGGGCGTCCCGGGCGGTGTCGAACTCGCGCTGCGTGATCTCGCCGCGCTCGAGGAGGCGCCGCATGTCGTCCAAGGTGAAGCCCGGCTCCGGGCCCGAGGCCGGTGCCTTCGCCGAGCGGCGGGCCCACATCACGATGGCGCAGCCGCCGACCACGATCGCCACGAGGACGATGATGCCGATCCAGAAGAGCGTGTCGGAGGAGACGCCGCCCACCGGGGATCAGCCCTTCTTCTTCGGACTGGTCCGGGCGAGCGCAGCCTTCTGCTTCTCGGTGACGACCTTGTTCCAGTCCTCGGCCGAGATGTCGGTGACCTTGGCCTTGGCGAGCACGCGGTCGAGCGTCTTGGCTTCGCGGATGGCAAGCGCCATCTCGTTCAGGCGGCCCGACTGCTGGAGCTCGGCGCGCACCTGGTCCGGACGGGTGCCGCGCTGGCGGGCCATCTGGACGATCGATGCGTTGAGCTCGGCGTCGGTGACGTCGATGCCGAGATCCTGCGCGAGGCGCGCGAGGATGAAGAACGCGCTGAGGCGCTTGCGGGTGTCTTCCTCGCTGGCGCCGCGGATCTCCGCAAGGCGGTGCTCGACCTGCGTCTCGTCGAGGCCGTTCTGCTGGAGCTGGATGCGGGCCATCTCGAGGTTGCGTGCAACCTGGCCGCCGGACATCTTCTCGGGGAGTTCCAGGGTCACCTTCTCGAGGAGCCACTCGGCGGCCTGCTCGCGCATGGCAGCGCGCTGTTCCTGGTCGCGGCGGGACTCGAGCGAGAGCTTGACCTGCTCGCGCAGGTTCTCGACGGCGCCGAGGCCCAGGGTGGTGGCCACCGCGTCGGCCGCAGCCGGCTCGATGCGCTCAGCCTGCGCAGGCGTGAATTCCACGGTGATTTCCGCGCCGCGCAGGTCCTCGCGCTCGTGGACCTCCGGGCCGGTGGTCTTCAGGATGATGGCGTCGCCGACCTTCTTGCCGGTGAGCTTGGCGCCCAGGTCCTCGAACATCAGGCCCAGGACCTGGCCCTTGCCCTCGTCCTCGGCGTCCGGCACCACCACGAGCGTCTCGGGGGACTCGAAGTACGGGTCCTGCGCGGAACCCTTCACGCGCACGGTGGCCTTGCCGACCATGCGGTCGAGGTTCGTGAACGGACCTTCGATGCGGCTCGGCGTGCCGAAGCGGTAGCCGAGGCGACGGATCTCCTCGTCGATGTACGTGTCCTCGACCTCGGCGACGGGGCGCTTGACCTCGACGTCCTCGAGCTTCGGCAGGGTGATGTCGGGGATCACCTCGACGTCCATGGTGACGGCGATCTGCTTGCCGCGCTGCACGTCGAGCTCGGCGGCCTTCTCGTCCACCTCGGGCTCGGAGACGGGCTGGAGCTTGTGGTCCTGCAGCGCCTGGCTGTACGCGTCGGTGAGGAGACGGCGGCGGAGGTCCTCGCGGATCGACTCGCCGAAGCGCTTCTCGATGAGCGCCATCGGGGCCGTGCCCTTGCGGAAGCCGGGGATCTGCACCTCGCCGCGGGCCGAGGCGTAGGCCTCGTTGATGCGCGCATCCACCACCGTCGCGGGGATGGTGATCTTCAGGCGCTTGCGGGCGGGTCCGACGTTCTCGACGACGACAGTGGTCTCGGTGGCCATGGTGCAGTCCGTTGGTTGCTGGGGCTCAAGTGACGAAAGGGTCGGAGTATACGGCCAATCGCGGAAACTGCCGCGTCCGGAAAGCACGCGCGGCGCCCATTGCTGGGCGCCGCGCGGGAGGGTTCGGGGGTCGGGACGGGGGCCGGGGGGCCGTTCCGTCACTTCATCAGGAGCATCTCGGCGTAGGTCGGCATCGGCCAGTTGTCGCCGGGGGTCACGCGCTCCAGGGCATCGCACGCGGCGCGGACGCGCTGCATGCAGGGGACCACGGTCGCCTGCAGGAAGTGCATCTCGGTCTCGTCGTCCTTGTGGTGCTTGGCGTTGAGCTTCTCGAGCTCGGTGACGGACGAGCGCAGTTCGTTCACGAGGCCGACGTACGACTTCAGGTCGGCCTGCGTCTCGGCGCAATCCACGTCCGCCGCCAGGGTGGCACTGACCGTGGTGGCCAGCTCTTCCTGGGTGCGGAGCGCGGCCGGCATGACCTGTGTGCGCACCATCTGCACCAGGGTGCGGATCTCGATCCCCATCACCGTGCAGTAGTTCTCCACCAGCACGTCGTAGCGCGCCTCGAGCTCGCGCGGCGAGAGCACGTGGTACTTGCTGAAGACATCGCGCGCGACCTTCGTCTTGAAGGCGCCGAGCGAATCGGCGGTGTTGCGCTTGTTGGGCAGGCCGCGCTTCTCGGCTTCCTTGTGCCACGCCTCGCCGTAGCCGTCGCCGTCGAAGCAGACGCGGCGGTGCTTCTTGATGACGTCCTTGAGGACCACCTTCACGGCGTTCTCGAGCTTGGCGGCCGAGGGGTTCTTGCCGGCCTTCTTCTCGAGCTCGGTGGCGACGAAGTCGATGCTCTCGGCCACGATGGTGTTGAGGACCGTGTTCGGCCACGCCACGGGGGCGGTGGAGCCGACGGCACGGAACTCGAACTTGTTGCCCGTGAACGCGAAGGGAGACGTGCGGTTGCGGTCGCTCGCGTGGCGCGGGATGTGGGGCAGGCTGGTGGCGCCGAGGTTCAGGTCGCCGCCGGTCTTCGTCTTCTTCGGCGTGCCGGCCTCGAGCTGGTTGAGGATGTCCGTGAGCATCTCGCCCAGGAAGATGCTCATGATCGCCGGCGGGGCCTCGTTGGCGCCCAGGCGATGATCGTTGGCGGCGCTGGCGATCGACGCGCGGAGGAGGTCCGCGTGCAGGTCCACGGCGCGGATCACGGCGGCGAGGAACACCAGGAACTGCATGTTGGTGTGCGTGTCGTC
Organism: Phycisphaera mikurensis NBRC 102666; assembly: GCA_945870475.1. GTDB lineage: Bacteria > Planctomycetota > Phycisphaerae > Phycisphaerales > SM1A02 > UBA966. The sequence goes on along the minus strand of CAMBSR010000033.1, from coordinate 2,366 downwards.
GCGCGGGTCGAGCAGGTTGATGCCGGTGCTCGTGGCCATCGACCAGTTGTTGTGCTTGCCGCTGCCGTTGATGCCGGCGAAGGGCTTCTCGTGGAGGAGGCACTCGAAGCCGTACTTGCGGGCCATCATCTTGAGCACCTGCATGGTGATCATCTGGTGGTCCACGGCGATGTTCGCGTTCTCGAACATCGGCGCGATCTCGTACTGGCTGGGGGCCACCTCGTTGTGGCGGGTCTTGACCGGGACGCCGAGCTCGAAGAGGCGCGATTCCACCTCGGCCATGAAGGTGAGGACGCGGTCGGGGACGGCGCCGAAGTAGTGGTCGTCGAGCTGGTGGCCCTTCGGCGCGTTGGCGCCGATCAGGGTGCGGCCCGTCATCATGAGGTCGAGGCGCTGCTCGGCCTGCTCGCGCTCGACCAGGAAGTACTCCTGCTCGCAGCCGAGGGTGCCCACCACGTGGCTGACGCCGTGGTCATGGCCGAAGAGCTTGAGGACGCGCATCGCCTGCTTCGACATCGCCTGGATGGAGCGCAGGAGCGGGGTCTTCTTGTCGAGAGCCTCGCCGGTCCAGCTGACGAAGGCGGTGGGGATGCAGAGGGTGGTGATGCCGGAGGGGTTCTTCAGGAGGAACGCCGGGCTGGTGGCATCCCACGCCGTGTAGCCGCGCGCCTCGTAGGTGTCGCGGATGCCGCCCGAGGGGAAGCTCGAGGCATCCGGCTCGCCCACGATCAGCTGGCCGCCGGAGAACTTCTCGATCGCGCTGCCGTCGGCCATCGGGCTCAGGAAGGCGTCGTGCTTCTCGGCGGTGATGCCGGTGAGCGGCTGGAACCAGTGGCAGTAGTGCGTGGCGCCGTTCTCGATGGCCCAGTCCTTCATTGCCACCGCCACGGTGTTGGCGATCGCCGGGTCAAGCGGCGTGCCGTCGCTCATGGTGCGCTGCAGCTTGGCGAAGACGTCGCTCGGCAGGCGCTTCAGCATGGTGTCGCCGCTGAAGGTCATGCAGCCGAAGTAGTCGGACGCGCGGGTGGGGTTGTCGAAGGTCGAGGTGTTTTCCGTCATCTGCAGGCCGTTCGATGTGGTGGTGGTCGGGATCATGGCGGGGTGCGGGCCTCCTGTGCCCAAGCGGATAACTGTATGGGGACGGGGGAATCCGATCAAGGGCTGAAATCATGGGGGAATCCGCGCGCCGCGGCCTGCCGGCCGGCACCCCCGCCGAACGTGCGCGTTTCTCAGCCGATGATCGTCCGGCGCCGCTTCACGTAGTCCCACACCACGAAGCGATCGAGCTCCTTGCCCGCCACGAAGAACACGCGGCCGCCGGTCGACTCCGCCATGCGGTGCGCGAACTGCACGTCGTCCTCGGTCTGGCTCCAGCTTGGAAGCAGGAACACGTTGATGATGATCCCCGCCTCCTTGCAGCGCATGGCCTCGCGCACGGTCTCGCGCTCGGTGCGCGGGTCCGGCGGATAGAGCATGAAGAGGTCGCTTCCCTCGAAGTGCGCCGTGGGAAGGCCGTCGGTGATGAGCATCACCTGGCGGTTCGGCGTGGGGCGCCCGCCGAGCCACTGGCGCGCAAGCTGGAGCGAGCGCTGGATGTTCGTGAAGTGGAGCGGGAGGTCCATCTCCGTGATCTCGGGGTCGGACATGTCCGCGCGCAGGCGCACCACCGGCTCGTGGATGGTGACGGGCTTGGGCATGATGTTCGGGATCTCGCCGGGGGCGCGCAGGCGGGCCACGGTGTACATCTCGATGAACTGCAGGAAATCGCCCGGGTACTCGGTGCGGATCAGCCCGTCGAGCGCCATCGCCATGCGCTTGGCCTGGACGTACTGGCCGCCGTGGCGCATCGAGCCCGACATGTCCATGATCACCGCGGTAGCGCACTTGGGCTGCTGGCGGGTGTTGTGGACCACCATGTCGTCGGTGCGCATGCGCACGGGCTGGCCCGGTGCGCGCGGCCCGTCCGCGGATTCGCGGAGCAGGGCGTTCACCATGCTCTGCGGGATGTCCATGGCAGCGGGGCTGTCGCCGAATTCATAGGCCCGCGTGGTGGGAAGCTCCACTGCGCCGTCGGCGCTGGTCACGCCCTCGTGGCGGCCGCTGCGCGCGCTCTGCAGGTCGCCGAAGATGGTGGACAGCAGGCTGCGCTGGTAGAGCCGCATGGCTTTCGGCGTGACCTGCCACCCGCCCTCCGGCGTGCGCGCGAGGCCGGCTTCCTCTGCCAAACGCTCCAGCAGCTCGTTCACGCGCCGCTGCGCCTCGCGGAGCGAGTCCACCTGCTCCTGCGGCGCAAACTGCTCGAGCGCGTCCATGTCGATGATGGCGGGCTTGGCGTTCTTGAGCGCCTCGCGCAGCTGTTCCAGGAG
>CAMBSR010000032.1 GCA_945870475.1 Phycisphaera mikurensis NBRC 102666 | reverse complement strand
GTGCCCGCAGTGAGCCACGAATGAAGGAACGCCGACCGATCAACACCGCAGACGACCACGGCACCGAAGCCGGTACCGGCGGCCGCGTGCGCGGCATGCGTGGCAGGCTCCGTCGCCGCAGCGGCAAGCCGCTGCCGGGCGTCAAGGTGCTCCCCACCATGATGACGCTTGCGAACCTGGTGTGCGGGTTCGCGGCCATCTACTACTCGGCGCGCGCCGGCGAGAGCGGCGGACCCACGCCCTTCGGCTGGCATCCGCTCACGGTGGCCGGCGTGCTGGTGTTCCTGGGCATGGCATTCGATGCCGTGGACGGATCGCTCGCGCGCCTCACGCGCTCCACCAGCGACCTGGGCGCGCAACTCGATTCACTGGCGGACGTGGTGACCTTCGGCGTGGCACCGGCCTTCATGATGCTCCGCCTGGTGAGCGTCTACTACGGCGGCACGGGCGAAAGCCAGCAGGCCACGATCCTCGGTCCGGATGCCGGCAGCCTGTACGCACGGCTCTGCTGGTCCATTGCGGCCATCTACATCTGCTGCACCGCGCTTCGCCTGGCCCGCTTCAACGTGGAGACCGCGAGCGCCGCGGAAGACGACCACCGCTGGTTCAAGGGCCTGCCCTCGCCGGGCGCCGGCGGCGCGGTCGCGAGCCTCACCCTCCTCCACCAGCACCTGGTGCTGGTGACGTGGAAGGACGAGCTTCCGGCCGGCTTCGGCGCCACCAGCTCGCTGATCATCCCGGCTGCCACGCTCGCGTGCGCCTTTGCCATGGTGAGCCGCGTGCGCTACCCGCACTTCGTCAACCGCTACCTGAAGGGCCGCAAGTCCATTCCCACCGTGGCCGCCGCCATGATGGTGGTCGCGATCGCCGTGTGGTGGTTCCACGAATCGCTGGCCATCGCCATGACGGGCTACGCCCTCAGCGGCCCGATTTCCAGCCTGTTTCGCCGCACGCCTGCGGCGGACGCACCCGCCGCCTAGGATCAATTCCCCTACGAAGATGTTCCTGGGGTCCGCGGCCCGTGCCGGCCCGGATCGCGTCGGTGACGCACGCCAGCAGGAGAGCCCCATGTCGATCGCGAAGCCCGTTCCCTCGATCGCCCGTTCCGTCCCCGATGACCGTGGCCGCTTCGGCCGCTTCGGCGGGCGCTACGTGCCCGAGACGCTGGTGCCGGCGCTCGAGGAACTTGCGGCCGCCTACGCGGCGGCATGCGCGGACCCGTCGTTCCAGGCGGAACTCGACGTCCTGCTGCGCGAGTTCGTGGGCCGCGCCACGCCCGTCACCGAGGCGCCGCGCCTCACCGCCCACGCGGGCGGCGCGCGGATCGTGCTGAAGCGCGAGGACCTGGCGCACACCGGCGCGCACAAGATCAACAACACCATGGGCCAGGCGCTCCTTGCCAAGCGCATGGGAAAGAAGCGGATCATCGCCGAGACCGGTGCGGGCCAGCACGGCGTGGCCACGGCCACCGCGTGCGCCCACTTCGGGCTGCCATGCGAGATCTACATGGGCTCCGAGGACGTGCGGCGCCAGTCGCTCAACGTCTTCCGCATGCGCCTGATGGGCGCCAAGGTGAACGAGGTCAACACCGGCAGCCGCACCCTGAAGGACGCCACCAACGAGGCCATGCGCGACTGGATGGGCTCGGTGGGAGAGACGCACTACATCCTGGGCAGCGTGGTGGGCCCGCACCCCTTCCCGATGATCGTCCGCGACTTCCAGAGCGTGATCGGCCGCGAATGCCGCGCGCAGTGCCTGGAGCGCTACGGACGGCTTCCCGACGCCGTGGTGGCATGCGTGGGCGGCGGTTCGAATGCGGCCGGCATCTTCTGGCCCTTCGCCGACGACGCCGCCGTGCGCCTGGTGGGCGTCGAGGCAGGCGGCCGCGGCCCGGGTGCCGGCAACCATGCTGCCCCGCTCGCGCACGGCACGCCGGGCGTGCTGCACGGATCGCTCAGCTACGTGCTGCAGGACCCGTTCGGCCAGACCGCCGACGTCCACAGCTGCAGCGCCGGCCTTGACTACCCGGGCGTCGGTCCGGAGCACAGCTACTGGAAGGACACCGGCCGCGTCGAGTACGTGGCCGCCACCGATGCGGAGGCGCTCGCGGCGTTCGATTTGCTGGCGCAGAAGGAAGGGATCATCCCCGCGCTCGAGACGAGCCACGCCGTGCATGCGGCGGTGCAGCTTGCGCGCACGATGCCGAAGGACGCCATCGTGGTGATCAACGTGAGCGGCCGCGGCGACAAGGATGTCAACGAGGTGATCCGCCTGCGCGGCGGGTGATTTCCCTGCATCGCGCGCAGCGCACGAGAGAGTTCCCCGCGCCGCGCGCACGAAAGCATCGAAGATCGGCCGAAAGCGCCCCACGCCATTGAATGCGTGCGGGCGGCGATGCACCATTCGCGCCCTGCCGCCCAGATGACTGCGCCACGCACGTTGCGGGGAGACACTGGACGGGCAGACAGCAAGGAGCTCACTATGCAGCAGATTCACAGGACACTCGCACTCATCGTTCCGGCCGGCGTGCTCTTCCTCTCGGCGGCGGCGAACGCCGTCATCGTCCTCAACAACAACGACACGGTCAACCTCGGCGCCCTGATGAGCACCGGCAGCGACCGCAAGTTCATCATCGGTGACAAGCTGTTCACCTTCGAGTACGTCACCACGCCGAGATTCAACATCTCGCAGTTCGACATCACGGCCAAGATCCTGGCCCCCAACCAGTACGGCCTGAACAACATCGCGTTCGACCTCACCGGGCCGTTCGTCGATGGCGGCGTCAACGACCAGACCGTGCAGAACATGAACCTGCAGTACACGGTCGAGGTGGTGGAGGAGGCCTACAACCGCGGCATCCGCCTGTGCGACACGTCCCTGGCCTTCAACGGCTCCTCGGGCGGCATCGGCTCGTTCGCCCGCGTGGCGGAGACGGTGTTCGCCGTGGACACCGGCCAGCTCCTCGGCAACCTCAACGTGTTCAACAACTTCGGCCCGCCGCCGAGCATCCAGTACTCGGAGGGCAAGGATTGGTGCAAGGAGTACGGCGTCGACGGCTACCGCGCCTTCCAGTGCAACAAGAACCTCAAGTTCTTCGCGAACACGGACGGCGGCTTCTCGTCGTGCTCGTTCGTGCGCCAGGAGTTCAGCCAGATCCCGGCACCGGGCGCGTTCGCGCTGCTCGGCGTGGCCGGCATCCTCGGCACGCGTCGTCGTCGCTGATGCGTGACGCACTGCAATGAGTGCATGATGGCGGGGCGCCGTTCGCGGCGCCCCGCTTCGTTTTTGCGAAGCGTCCGCGCGCCCGCGGGCACGTCGTGCACGCGAGCATGCCGCGAGATCGATCGTGCGGCACATGCGCACCCATCAAGCGATGCGCGCACGTCGTGAAACGCAAGCATCGATCCGCGAGGGAAGCATCCGCGCATCGAACGAACGATTCCCGCGATGCGAAGCGAACGATTCCCGCGATGCGAAGCGAACGCGAGCGAACATCGTTGAAGTCCTGCGATTCGCCTTACAAATGGTGACGCGAAGTGCAGCGCGGCGCAGAAACGCCGCAGCATCGACCAGGAGGACACTGACATGGAACATGGGAATTGCAACATGATGGGGATTCACGCCACGCTTGCCGTCCGGATGCTGCCGGCGGCAGCCGTGGCCTTGGCGGCAGCAGGTGCTTCACACGGCGCCATGGTGGCGCAGTGGTCGATGGACCGCATGAGCCTGGCGGCGGACGACGGCGCCGGCAACGGCAGCGTGGTCAACACCAACACCGCGCGCTGGGACCGCGGCGCCACCAGGAGCAAGACCGACCGCGCGGTGCGGATCCGGGACTTCGACAGCTCTGCCAGCGGCGCAGACTCGGGCCGTGAAGGCATCGAGTTCACCGTGGCGGGCGGCGGATTCCAGGACATGGGAGTCACGTGGAAGCAGAAGGTGGACTCCCGGGCCAGCGCGTGGGGGCAGTTGCAGTACGCCGTGGGCGATGGCAGCTTCGTCACCGATGGGCTGGCCGGCGACGGGATCTTCAAGTTGACCGCAGCGGGGAAGTACGCGCAGTTCACGTTCGATCTCTCGGCACTCGGAACCGTGGCCGAGGGCGAGGACCTGCAGCTGCGCATCGTGGCCATCACCGACCCGAACGGCATCGGCTACCGAACGACCGGACGAGGCGCCTATCGCTCGACAGGGTCATGGTCGATCGACAGCCTGACGGTGACCGGCACGGCGGCAGCAACCGCGCCGGCACCCGGCGTGGGTGCGCTGCTGGCCCTCGCGGGCACGGCCGGCCAGCGTCGACGCCAGCGAATGCGGTGACCGCGCGCCTGGGCGCCCGGAGGGGGGCGCCCAGGCGCGAGGTCGGCGGACGATTCTTCCATGGGTCCGCCGATCGTTGACCGATATGCTCCGTCGGAACACCACCGACATGGAGCGTCGATCAATGAAGTTGGTTCACTGCCTGGCACTGGCCGCCGCCGCAATGCTCACTCCTGCCCTGCCCGCCCATGCGGCTGGCTCGGAGCGGGCATCGAAACCTGCCTCCCGCCAACAAGCCGCTCCCTCGCTCGCCGCCTCGATCCGGGCGGCGGTCGCGGCGAGCGGCCTTGACCTGAAGAAGGTCGCGGTGGGCGTCAGCGTCCGCGAGGTGGGAACCGGGGCGCTGGTGGCCGACATCGACGGCTCGACGCTGATGGTGCCGGCAAGCAACATGAAGGTGCTCACCACGGCCGCGGCATTGCGCGTCCTGGGAACCGACTACGTCTATCGCACGCAGCTCCTGCGGAGCGGCGATCGGCTCACGGTGGCCGGAGATGGGGATCCGTCACTCGGCGATCCGGAGATGCCGTACCTCGATCCCGCGGGCAAGCCGCTCGTGGGGCTGACGGCGGAGGCGCTCATCGACACATGGGTGGCTGCAGCGAAGGCCGCCGGCGTGACCCAGGTGCGCGAACTGGTGGTGGACGACCGGATCTTCGACCGGCAGTTCACGCATCCGGGGTGGCCCGAGGACCAGCTTTCCAATTCGTACTGCGCCGAGGTCAGCGGCCTGGAGTTCAACGTGAACCTGCTGCAGGCACGTGTGGGGACGGCGGGTGGGCGGCCGAGCGTCACTGCGTGGACGCCTTCCGCACCCTGGCTCGAGGTGGAGAACAAGGCCGGCGCCAATGCCAAGGCCAAGCACAGCGTGTGGATCGGGCGGACGGAAGACCCGTGGAAGTTCACGCTCAACGGCAACGTGAAGCAGGCGCAGGCGGAACCGATCGCGGTCTGCGTGCACGACATGCCCACCTTCTTTGCCCGCTACGTGGGCGAGCGCATGGCCGCCGGCGGCATCAAGGTAGGCGCCACGCGCATTGCCACCGAGGCCGACGCCGCCGCTGCTGGTACGCCGGTGGGGCAGCCATTCACCCGCGCCCTGCCCGCCGTGGTGCGCCAGTGCAACACCGAGAGCCAGAACATGTACGCCGAGAGCCTCCTGAAGCGGATGGGCGCCAAGCGCTCCGGGAAGTCCGGGACCTGGGAGAACGGCGCCGCCGCACTCGCCGCCGAGGTGGACGCCGCCCTTGGCGCCGGCACCGCCGCCAAGGGACTGGTGGTGAAGGACGGCAGCGGGCTCTGCAAGGAAAACCGCGTGGCACCGAACCTGGTGTCGGCCTGGCTGCGCGCCATCGCCATCGATCCGAAGGCAGGTCCGGCGTTCATCGGCAGCCTCGCCGTGGCAGGCAAGACCGGCACCGTGGCCAAGCGCTTCAAGGACCTCGACACCAACCGCGTGTTCGTGCCGTGCAAGACCGGCTACATCAACGGCGTCAGCTGCCTGAGCGGCTTCGTGGGAGCCCCCGGCCAGACGCCGCGGTTCACGTTCAGCATCCTCTGCAACGACCTTGCGAAGAACAAGAACGGCGTCGGCGACGCGAAGGCGCTACAGGAGAAGATCGTGAGCATCCTGGCAGGCGGATTGTGATGCGGGTGCGGACGTCAGCCGGCTGAGTTCCACGGATCAATCACGGGGATCCCGGCATCCACGAAGTGGCGCACGTTGCGCGTGACCAAGGTGGCGCGGCGGGCGGCGATGATGCCCGCGATCTGCGCATCGCGCATGTCGACGGGACGGCCGAGCGCACGCAGCTTCGCGGCAATCTCTCCGGCGGCGGATGCGGCCTGCGCATCGAAATCAAGGACGCGCCCCCGCAGGTCTTCATCGATCAACTGGCCGAAGGCGTTCTGGAGCGCAGTCTTGCGTTCGCCTGCGGGGAGCACCTCCAAGCCAAACTGCACCTCGAAGAGGGTGACGCTCGTGGTCCAGATCGACTCCGCGGCAAGGCGATCGAGCCAACGAACCACCGGCCAGTCCGGCTCCGCTCGCATCAGCGCGGAAAGCACGTTGGTATCGAGGACGATCATTGGCCCAGGCTCGGCGGTTCGATGCTCCGCGGCGGCAGCTGCGCGAGCTCATCGGTCAGCCCGATGGATGCGAAACGGCCCGACATGCGCGTGCCCAACGTCACCCGCGCCGGGCGGGCGTCGCTTGCCAGCACCGCAGCACGGAGAATCTGCCGCACCTCCTCTTCCATGCTGCAGCCGTGCAGCTCGGCCAGGGCGCGGAGCCGGTTGCGGATGTCATCCTCGAGATTGCGGACGATGAGCTGGGCCATTGACAGTAATGCTATCATGCTATCTTTTCCTTTCAAGTGAAATTGCAAGAATCTGATGCATGCGTCAACATATTGACGCCCTGGGCGCCGGGCGCGAATTCGGCGGAAATTCCAGCCGGCACCGCCGCAGCGCGGATCGCACGCCACGCTCCTCCGCCCGACGCGACGCTCCATCGAGCTGCCCACGCCGACTTTCCGCCTGAAATTCAAGGGTTGATTCAGCGCACCCCTACACTGCCCCGATGCGGACGGAACCGCCCATTCCCGCGCAGGAAGCGCACGGGTTCGATGACGTTGGGCGCCCGGCGCCCGCGCTTCACCCGGCGGTGCTTGACGATGTCCGGCGGATCTGGGGCTTCGACGCACTGCGCCCGCTGCAGGCCGAGGCCATCTCGGCGGGCATTGCCGGCCGCGACAGCCTGGTGGTGCTCCCGACGGGTGGCGGCAAGAGCCTCTGCTACCAGGTGCCGCCGCTTGCCGCCGCACGCGCCGGAGACACGCGCATCGACGTATGCGTCAGCCCCCTGATCGCCCTCATGAAGGACCAGGTGGATGGCCTGCGCACCAACGGCTATCCGGCCGCGGCGCTCCACTCCGGCATGACAGGCGAGGAGCGCGATGACGTGCGCCGCGCCGTGCGGGCGGGCGATGTGCGGCTCCTCTTCGTCTCGCCGGAGCGGCTCCTGGCGCCGGGCTTCGACGCGTGGCTCGGCACCGTGGGCGTGCGCGCCATTGCCATCGACGAGGCGCACTGCATCAGCCAGTGGGGCCACGATTTCCGCCCCGAATACCGGCAGATGGCGCGCCTGCGCGCCACCTTCCCGCAGGCGAGCCTGCACGCCTGCACCGCCACGGCCACGCCGCGGGTGCAGCAGGACATCGTTGACCAGCTGGAACTGCGCGACCCGCTCTGGCTGGTGGGAAGCTTCGACCGTCCCAACCTGATCTACCGGATCGAGCCGCGCGTCGATGGCCGCCGGCAGCTCCTGGAAGTGCTCGGGCGCCACCGCGGGGACGCGGTGATCGTGTACTGCCTGAGCCGCAAGGACACCGAGGGCGTGGCGGAGTTCCTGCGCAAGGAAGGCTTCGTGGCCGGCGCCTACCACGCGGGCATGGCCCCGGAGGCGCGCGCCAAGGTGCAGGACGCCTTCGCCGAGGAGAAGCTCGACGTGGTGGCCGCCACCGTGGCCTTCGGCATGGGCATCGACCGCAGCAACGTGCGCGCCGTGGTGCACATGACCATGCCCAAGAGCATCGAGCACTACCAGCAGGAGACCGGCCGCGCGGGCCGCGACGGGCTGGAGAGCGAGTGCGTCCTCCTCCACTCCTACGCCGACGTGGTGAAGTGGAACTCGATCACCGACGGCAGCGCCGACGAGGCGCGCGCCCGGCTCGATGAATCCGGCGCGGACGAGGAGGCCTACGAGGCGCTCGACGCCTCGGTGGAACAGGGCCGCACGCAATTGGAGGCCATGCAGCGGATGGCGGCGAGCCCGGTCTGCCGGCACCGATGGATCGTGGAGCACTTCGGGCAGCAATACGCGGCCGCGGCGCGGGATGATCGATCACCGGACGGCGGCAACTGTGGCGCCTGCGACGTGTGCCTGGGCGAAGTGCGCATGGCGCCCGATTCCACCACGGTGGCGCGCAAGCTCCTGAGCGCGGTGGTGCGCACGGGCCAGCGCTTCGGTGCGGCCTACGTGGCCGACGTGGTGCGCGGCGCGGAGACCGAGGACGTGGCACGACGCGGGCACGCCTCGCTCCCCACCTACGGCGCGCTCAAGGGCGAGGACCGCAGCACGCTCATCAACTACGTCTTCCAGCTGGTGGAGCACGGGCTCCTGGCACGAACCGAAGGCGAACACCCGGTGCTGGTGCTGACCGCCGAGGGCAGCCGCGCGCTCCGCGGCGAGCTGGAGGTGCCCCTGCGCGCCCCGCCCCGCGGTCGCGGGCGCAAGCACGCCACCGCCAAGGCGGTGCACGGCGCGCACGAGGTGGACACCGACCTCTTCGACCGCCTGCGTTCGCTGCGGCGCGAGCTGGCCACGGCGCGCGGCGTGCCGCCGTACGTGATCTTCAGCGATGCGACGCTCCTGGAGCTGGCGGCGCGGAAGCCGCGCACGCTCGAGGAGTTTGCCACCGTCAAGGGCGTGGGCGAGAAGAAGCTCGCGGACTTGGGCGAGACGTTCTTGGCTGCGATTGGCGGGTGATCAGCGGTACTGGCGCTTTGCGGGTTCAGAGGCACGCGCGGTCCGAGCGCGTGTACTGGCGCCCTTCGCCTGCAGAGGCACTCGCAGTCGGGGAGCGCGTACTGGCGCCCTTCGCCTGCAGAGGCACTCGCAGTCGCTCAGACAGGTTTTTGCTGCGCAAAAACAACTCGCTTGGTGCGAGTGCCTCTTTCGGCTGCGGGGCCAGGCGCGCTGGGGGGCCGGTCGGATCGAGGCGACGTCGAGCTTTAGGACAAATTCAGCTCGATGTCGATCGTGCCGTTGATCTTGTCCTGCTTGATGCCGATCTTCTGCTCGCGGGCGAGCTCGAGCATGGCGAGGAAGAGGCCGATGGCTTCGCCGCGGGTGCGGCCCTTGAAGACGTCCTGGAGGCTCATGCGCTTCTCGGGGGCGTTGTCGAGGCGGTCGACGAGGTCGGTCTGGTGCAGCGAGATGGGGGTGTCGTCGTACTCCACGCGGTGGTCGCCCACGCGCGAGAGGTCGATGCCCTGGACGATGCGCTCGTAGGCCTCGATGAGGTCGAGCATGTGGACGTCGTCCATGTCGTACTCGCGCTCGGGCTCCTCGGGGAGCGTGGCGCCGCGGCCGCCCACGGACCAGCGCTGCGCGAACTCCTGGCGCAGGCGTGCCAGCTCGTCGGCCGCGGTGCGGTACTTCTGGTAGGCCAGGAGCTGCTTGACGAGCTCGAAGCGCGGATCGCTGTCGTCGAGCGCGCTGCCCTCGCCTTCCTCGCCGGCGGCACGCTTCTGCGCGGGGGCCAGCGTGCGGCTCTTGATCTCCACCAGCGTGGCGGCCATCACCAGGAACTCGCCGGCGACGTCGATGTCGATGGTGTGCAGCTGCTTCAGGAAGGCGAAGTACTGCTCGGTGATCTCCTTGATGGGGATGTCCGCAATGTCCACCTCCGCCCGACGGATCAGGAAGAGGAGGAGGTCCATCGGCCCCTGGAAACTGTTCAGCCGTACTTGGTAATCGTCCTGGAGTGCCACACCGGGAGCGTACCGCGGGTCCCGGTAAACTCACCGCATGACCGGCTCCCCGAAGGCCAATACCGACAGGAACGCCAGCGAAACCGCCTTCATTTCCGAGGCGATGCTCGCGGAGGCCGAGGCGATCCGCCGCACGGCCACCCGCGCCGCGGGCGAGGATGCCGAACACTGGGACCAGGCCGTCGGGCTCCTCGACGGCTGCACCGGGCACGTGATCATCTCCGGCATGGGCAAGAGCGGCCTGATCGGCGCGAAGATCGCGGCCACCATGTCGAGCCTGGGGCTTCCCGCCCACTTCATGCATCCGAGCGAGGCCGTGCACGGCGACCTCGGACGCGTGCGCACCGGCGATGTGGCGATCCTCATGAGCTACTCGGGCGGCACCGAGGAGGTGGTCAACCTGGCCGCCATCCTGCGCACCGACGGCATCAAGCGCCTCGGCATCAGCTGCAACCACCAGAGCCACCTGGCGCGCCTTTCCGACGTGCACCTGGCCATCGGCGACGTGGTGGAGGCCTGCCCGCTCAACCTGGCGCCCACCGCGAGCACCACCGCCATGCTGGCGATGGGCGATGCGCTGGCACTGGCCGTGAGCCGACGCCGGAACTTCGCAGCCGACGACTTCCACCGCCGCCACCCGGGCGGATCGCTCGGTGCCGGCCTGAAGAGCGTGACCGAGGTGCTGCGATTCCGCGTCGGCGAGACCCTGAACACCGTCCGCGAGGACTGCACCGTGGCCGACGCCCTGCGCACCACCGGCTCCGGCCGCCGCGCCGGCGCGCTGGTGATCGTGGACGCCGCGGGGCGCCTCTCCGGCATCTTCACCGACGGCGACCTGCGCCGGCGCGTGAACGAGCTGGGTGCGGCGCTCCTCACCAAGCGCGTGTCGGAAGTGATGACGGCGCGCCCGAGCGCCCTGGCCTCCGATGCCCTGGTGCGCGATGCGGTGCAGCTCGTCCGCGAGCGGCGGCTCGACGAGATCCCGGTGGTCGATGGCGAAGGCCGCCCGCTTGGGCTGATCGACGTCCAGGACCTGGTTTCGATGAAGGTGATCGACCTCGACGGCTGACGCGCCGTGCCTGCGCCGAATGGCGTCCAGCGGCCGGCGTCAGGCAGCAGCGAAGTCGTCGGTGACGTTCGTCACGAAGAAGCCGTCGGCATTGCCGCGGTGACGGACCATGGTGCGCAGCCGTGCCAGGTAGCCCTGCAGCGCACTGAAATCGAAGGACTCGAGCCACTCGCGCGGCGCGGAGACGTTGAACGTGCGGATCTGCTCCACGACCTGGCTCTTGGTCATGGGCAGCTCGGCGAATGCGAACGAGGAAGCGGTCGTGGCGTCGGACATCGGGGCACCTCTCGGCGACCGTTCGGGCATCCTGCGCGGGTTGCGGTTGGCCCGACAGCCGGGCACGGTGCGGCTCCGCCGCTTCCATGGGATCGGCGGGCAGACCGGGTTGGCTTGAAAGTCCGGCGTCGGAACGTCAGGCGCGGGCGCGCTTCAGGTCCTCGAGCATGCGCTTGAGGACGCGGACCCGCAGCAGGCTGCGGACGCGGGTGACCAGTTCCAGCTTGTTGACCGGCTTGGTGAGGAAATCGTCGCAGCCGCACTCGACGGCGCGCTCGAAATCGCCCACCTCGTGGAGCGCGGTCACCATGATGATGACCGTGTCCCGCAGGTCCGGGTTCTGCTTGATCTTCTGGCAGACCTCGAAGCCCGACATCTTGGGCATCATCACGTCCAGGAGGATCAGGTCCGGCCTGAACCGCTCGGCCTGGGCCATGGCGTCGAGGCCGTCCACGGCGGTGGCGATCTGCACGGGGAGCGACTCCAGGTAGGCCTGGACCAGCTCGGTGTTCTGTGGGTTGTCGTCGACCACCAGGACGCGGGTGCCGCGGATGTCCACCTCTCCAGCGGCGTCTTCCAGGGGGAGCGCGATCGGGCTGCTGGGGCGGGTGTCCATCGCAGGGATTCTAGCCGCTTCTCCTCAGAGGAGGACGCGCGCCAGCACTTCCACGGGGTGCAGCGCCTCGCGCTCCGCGCCGTCGTGGATCTGGTGCCGGCAGCTGGTGCCAGGCGCGCAGAGCGTGGCATTGGGCCGCGCACGGACGGCGGGCAGCACGCCCTGCTCCGCGATCTTCATGGAGAGGTCGTAGCGCTCCTCGGTGAAGCCGAAGCTGCCGGCCATGCCGCAGCAGCCGGTCTGGAGCACCTCGAGCTGGGCGCCGAAGTAGCGACGCAGGATGGCAGCGCTGCTCTCGGCGCCCCAGAGCGCCTTCTGGTGGCAGTGCGCGTGGAGCGCGAGCGGGCCCGGCGCGAACGCCGGCTTCACCGGACGCGCGGGATGCGAATCCCAGCGCTTCTCGAGGAATTCCTCCACCATGAAGCTCTGCGCGGCCAGCGTGCGGAGCTTCGCGACGTCGATTCCCATGCGGAGCTCGGTCCAGTCGTCGCGGATGGCGCTCATGCAGCTCGGCTCGCAGCCGACCACGGCCACGGCGCGCTCGCGCTCCACCACCGCCATCAGGCCCTCGGCGGTGGCGCGGCACTCGCGCGAGGCCTCGGCGAGCATGCCGGTGGAGATGAGCGACCGCCCGCAGCAGCCGAGGGTGGGAAGCACCACGCGGTAGCCGAAGGATTCCAGCAATTCGATCGCCGCCTGCCCGATGCGCGGCTCGTTGTACATGGCGAAGCAGTCCGGGAAGAGGACCACGGCCGGCGCGCCCGGCGCGGCGCGGCTGCCGCGCGCGGCGTACCAGCGATCGAGTGCCGGACCGTACGCAGGCATGGAACGCCGGACATCAACGCCGAGCACCCACGACTGCACGATGCGCACGAACGAGAGCCGGTTGGCCAGGTTCGCCAGCCGCCAGATGCGGGAGAGGAACCGGTTGCTCACGCGGACGCGACCGAAGACCGTGGCCTTGAACGGCACGCGGCCGGCGGCGGCGTAGCCCTGTGCGGTGTATTCGGCCTTGAGCTTCGAGATGTCCACGTTGGACGGGCACTCGCTCTTGCAGGCCTTGCAGCTGAGGCAGAGGGAAAGCGTCTCCTGGACGTCGGGCTGGTTCCAGTCGGCGTGCCCGTGCGCACCGGCGCGGCCGTGACCGTGGACCGCGGCGCCGTCGAGCGAGAGCTGGCCGGTGATGGCAAGCCGCAGGTGGTTCCCGCGTCCGCGCGTCGAATGCCGCTCGTCGAGCGTGGCCTGGTACGAGGGGCACATGGTGACCGTGCCCTGGAGGCGACGGCAGAGCCCCGCCCCGTTGCACATCTCGACTGCGTGGGCGAACCCGTCCTCCTTCTGGTACGTGAAGAAGGTCTCCTTGGCCTCGGGGTGCACCTGCACGCCGTTGGGTGCGATGCGCAGGTCCTCGATGGGCATGGCGGTGCGCGCCACGTCCACCTTGATGCCCGGGTTCATGATGCCCGCGGGGTCCCAGATGGCCTTCACCTGGGCAAGTGCGCGGCAGATGGGCTCGCCGAAGTAGCGAAGCTGGAGCGCGGTGCGCGACCGGCCCGAGCCGTGCTCGCCGCTGAGCGCGCCACCGTGGCGCACCACGAGGTCGGTGACTTCCTCGCCGATCCGGATCATGCGCTCCCGGTCCGCGGGATCGGTGAGCGCAAGCATCGGCCGGATGTGCAGGCAGCCGACGCTTGCGTGCGCGTAGAAGCTGGCCTGCGTGCCGTGGGAGGCGAGGATCGCCTTGAATTCCTTGATGAATCCGGGGAGCTTCGCCGGGTCCACCGCCGTGTCCTCGACGAATCCGAGCGGCTTGCGCAGCCCCGGCACGCCGTGGAGGAGCGGCTCGCCCGCCTTGCGCAGGCGCCAGGCCTCGGCCATGCGCTTGGCGTCGGTGTACTGCTCCATCGGCTGGTCCGGGAGGCGCTCGCGCAGCTCGCGGAGCTTGG
>CAMBSR010000031.1 GCA_945870475.1 Phycisphaera mikurensis NBRC 102666 | reverse complement strand
GCGTCACGCGTTCACGCGCCGTGCGCGCCGTACTGCGCCCGGTACGCGGTGATCCGCGCGCGGTCGGCATCGGTGAGGCGGGCGCCCAGGTGCTCGACCACCTCGTCGATGGTGACGATGGCGGCGGTGGGCATGGCGAACTCCGCGCCCACCTCGGCCAGCGCGGAGCGCGTGGAGGCATCGCTCGCGCGCTCCTGGCGATCCACCGAGACCACCAGGCCGGCGAGCTGGATCTTGGCGGCGGCGCGCAGGAGCGGCACCGTCTCGCGGATGGACGTGCCCGCGGTGGTCACGTCCTCCACGATGAGCACGCGGTCGCCATCCTTCAGTGGGCGGCCCACCAGCAGGCCGCCTTCGCCGTGGTCCTTCGCTTCCTTGCGGTTGAAGCAGAACTCCACCTCGCGGCCACGCTCGGCGAACGCCATGGAGACGGCCACCACCAGCGGGATGCCCTTGTACGCGGGGCCGAACAGGCAGTCGAACCCGGCCGGGAACGAGCGCTCGATGGCATCGGCGTAGGCCCGCCCGAGCCGCGCGAGCTGCGAGCCCGAGCGGTACTTGCCGGTGTTCACGAAGTACGGGGTCTTGCGCCCGCTCTTGGTGGTGAAGTCACCGAACGTGAGGACGCCGGCCTCGACCATGAAATCGATGAATTGGCGCTGGTAGTCGTGCATGGCGGCGGGATCGTAGCGGCGGGAAATTCCGGGCGCAGCGGGGCGCTCGCGTGGTTCATTTCGGGGCCAGAAGTCCGATTGGGTGCAAAATCTATGCATCTTTCTGGCCACGTCACTTGACTGCACGCAGCCATCGGCGATCTTTGCGCGATGTTGCGCCATTTCGAATTGCTCCGTTCGTTCGCCCTTCCGTTTGTGGCCGTCTGCGTTGCCGGGTTGACGCCCTCGACCCATGCCCGAGACGGCGTGAGCGCCGAGCGCGGCGTGGCGAGAGACCGGGCGGACCTCGTTGGTCCCGTCATCGCCTCCGACCTTGCCAACGGCGCCGTGGCCGGGCAGGCCATCGACGAGAACTCGGGGCTCCCCTCCTACCTGGTGCAGCTGCGCGCGAAGCCGCGCCGCACCACGCCCGAGGTTGCATCGCAGTTGATCGATCGCGTGCTTGCCGAGACGATCGGCGGCGCGCGCGTGAAGTTCCGCTACCAGTACGCGGTGATCGGCTTCGCGGCGTCGATGACGGCGGCGCAGGCGGAGCAGCTGCGCAACCATCCGCTGGTGGCGCGCGTGGAGCCGGACATGGAAGGCGCGCTGGACGGTGCCGGCAGCAGCGTGACCAACGATCCGAACAGCCCCGCCTCGTGGGCGCTGCGTCGCCTCACGCAGGCCGAGGGACTGGCACCCACGTATGAGCCATGCGGTGCTGACGGCAGCGGCGTGACGATGGTGATCGTGGACAGCGGCATCGTTCCGGAGCACCAGGAGTTTGCGGGCCGCGTTCGCTACGTGGGCAACTTCTACGCAGGCAGCGGCTCGAACGGCGGCCGCGACCTGTACGGTCATGGCACGCACGTGGCGGGCTGTGCGGCGGGCGCGACCACCGGCGTGGCGCCGGGCGCTGACATCGTGTCGTTGGCGGTCGCCGGGCCGGACGAGAAGATCTCGAACGCCACGGTGGTGGCGGCGCTGAACTGGGTTGCCATGCCTGGCAACGTTCGGTTGCCGGCGGTGGTGAACATGTCGCTCGGCGGCCCGCACGTGGGAACGCAGAACTGGGTGTCGGAAGAGGCGATCAACACGCTCGCCCTCGCGGGCATCCCGGTGATCGTCTCTGCGGGCAACGACGCCTACCCGGCCGAGTGGAACTACCCGGCGGCATCGGCGTTCGCGCTGTGCGTGGGTGCCACGGACATCGATGATCATCCGGCGGTCTTCTCAAACTACGGTCCGGCCGTCAGCATCTGGGCGCCGGGCGTGGGCATCCTGGCGCCGGACTGGCTGCGCGCGCCGGCAGGGCTGAAGCGCGCGAGCGGCACCTCCATGGCGTCGCCGATCGTGGCGGGCGCTGCGGCGCTCTACCTGCAGCGGCATCCGCCGAGCGCGGAGGAAGCGGCCACGCCGATCATGGTGACCACGCGCACGTACCTGGCGCTGATGGCGGCCGCCGCGCGCGGAAAGCTCAGTGACCAGTCGGACCCGGCCAAGGTGGCGCCGGGCGGGCATGCCACGTTGGCCGGTTCCGCCAATCGCCTGCTGCAGGTGTGCGATGGCCCCTCTGGCCCCATCTCATGCGGCACGGACGAACCGTGGGCCGACCGGGTGAATTCGCTGATCCTGGGCGACGGCATCACGCCGATCGACGCGTCGCTGACGTGCGTGCGCAACGTACGGCATCCGTCGGCGCCGGTGACGGTGACGGTGAACGCCGTCAGCGTGGGAATCGAGGCCGACAAGCAGGGCACGCCGATCGGCGCCAACGCGCGCGTGGTGATCGTGGACGCGGCCACGCAGAACATCCTGTGGAACAGCGACTGGACGCTCGGGCAGGAGCCGTTCGAGACGATGGCGATGCGCACCGTGCGCGCCACCAGCGTGGCGGGCCTGTACGTGGCCTGGCAGCCGATCGCGACGTCCGGCGCCGTGGGCTACGGCTACGCGATGACCGCGACCGTGGGCGGTGGTTCCACCGGCGACCTGGACGGCAGCGGTGCCGTGGATGGCCCGGACCTGGCGATGCTGCTGGCCGGCTGGGGCCCGTGCCCGCCCGCGCCGACGCCGTGCATCCGCGACCTCACCGCCGATGGTGCGGTGGACGGACGCGACCTGGCCACGCTGCTTGCGGCGTGGGGCCCGTGCAAGCCCGTGCCGCAGCCCGGATACGTGCTTGATTGCAACGGCAATGTGGTGCTGCGCAACTACCTGGGCGACAACTTCCGCGACGGCCCCGGCACGCTGGTGCGGCCGATGCGGCCGGACCCGATCGGCGCGCCGAACTACGTCTATCCGGTGGTGCTCGATTGCGCCGGCCTTGGCTGGGACTCCGATGCGGGAAGCGACCTCGTGGTGACCGACCAGGACACGCGACCGGGCGCCTGCACGCTGCCCGACGATTCATGCGTGATTGCCGGCAAGGCGCAGTGCCAGCAGGCGGGCGGCTACTTCTGGGGCCGCGGCGTGCGCTGCGAAGACGTGCCCGGGTTGGCCTCGTTGGCGACGCTGGTTGGCTGCCAGCAAGGCGACGAGGCGTATGGGTTGCCGATCTCCTCGTATTCGCCAGCGGTGCTCAATCCGAGCGAGAACATCTTCCGCCAGCCGGTGGCGCCGGGGATCACGTCCATCAGCATGATCGAGATGGTCGGTTCGCCGTTCAACCGCGCGGAGTCCACCTCGATCAAGGTGAATGGATGGACGACCGCTCCCAAGACTGTGCGGCCGATGCCGGCCGTCGGCCTGCCGGTGCGCGTCACGGTGGAGTTCCGCGACGGCGGCGCGCCGCTCGTGGTGGACCGCATGGCGTACAGCCAGCCGTACGGACCGGCCGGGGACCTGGCGGGCTTGGGCGCGAATCTGCGTTCGATCACCGTGGTCGGCATCCTGCCGGCTTCGAGCCGCGAGGTGCTTTCGGTGGCCGTCCAGGCTCCGTCAGAGGGTGCGGACTGCACCTCCACGCTGCGCAGCATCCGTTGGTACGGACGCGATCTGGCTGCGACGCAACCCGGCATCGGTGCCGAGTACTCGCCCGACTGCGGCGTGACGTGGCTGCCGGTGGCGTTGAACGGCGCGCGATTCCAGGCGTCGCTGTGCATCACGCGCTGATGATCACCAGCACGCCGCAGGGCGCGTCCCGCCCCTGCGGCGCGTAGGCTCCGGCCCTGCCTTTGCCTGCGAGCAATCCGTTCATCCCTGCGCCTGGCCCGCGCCTGGTGCTCCTGGTCTGCTGCCTGGCGGCGCTGCCGACGATCGTGCACGCACTGACGCAGTCGCTCTTCGGCGGCGTCATGACCGACATCCGCGCGCTGCTCGAGGTGTCGAGCTTCAGCATGGGCGTGATGGCCGCGGCCTTCAATTTGCCGGCGGTGCTGCTGCAGCCCGGCGCGGGCGCGCTTGTCGACCGGCTCGGGGCGCAGCGCACGCTGACGGCGGCCACCGTGGGCTACGCAGCCTGCTGTGCGTGGTTCGCATTCAGCGGCTCCGCGTCGAACGCCACCGTGGCGCGGCTGGTGATGGGCTCGTTCGCGGCGTTTCTCTATCCGGCATTCATCTCGGTCATCGCGCGGCTGGTGGCGGCGGAGGGCCGGCAGCGTGCGATCGGCCTCATGCAGATGGCCATCGGGTTGGCGGGCGTGTCCGGCAGCCTCCTTGCGACGCCGGTGCTCGCGAGTGATTCATGGCGCCTGGCGCTGGGTGGCCCCGCGTTCACCGCGCTGCCGCTGGCCATTGCGCTCTGGATCATGCTGGCGCACCCGCTGCTGCGCGGGCGAGGTGCGGGCGGTGTGACAACGCCTCCGTTGCGGCTGCGGCAGGTGCTGGCGATCCCCGACATCCGGCGTGCGTGCGTTGCCGCTGCCGGTACCGGCGGCATCATGATCGCGCTGGGCGGGCTCCTGAACCCGACCAATGCGCGCGTGGTGTGGAAGCTGCCGGAGGCTTCCTGGGGAACGGTGAATGCCGCGTTCTTCATCGGCTTCGCGCTCGGCGGGCCGATCCTCGCGCGCGTCGCGCGGAGCTTCGGCCCGCGGCGCACGCTGTGCGGTGCGATTGCGCTGCTGGCGGTGTCGTTGGCGGCGTGGGCGTACCTGCCGGTGGAGCAGGGCGTGGCGGTGGCGTGCGCGTTTACCTTCTGCGCAGGCCTGGGCGCGTCCGCGATGTCGATTGCGGTGGGCGTTGCCGTGCGCGCCGTGCCCGTGGATTCGGCCGGCGCCGCATCGGGACTGGTGGTGTCATCCGTGGCGTGCAGCGGCATGGTGATCCAGGCCGCCGCGATGGCCACCACCGCGATCCCCGGCACCACGCCGGTGGGGCGTTCGCAGGCGTGCGCGGCGGGGGTCATCGTGATCGTGCTCGGGGCGCTCTGGGTGGCGCGCAAAGTGACCGACGCGCCGGCGCCCGGCAGCAGCCGATAGCCAGCGCGTCGGATTGCACGTCGCGTGCGCGTCGATCAGTGCACGTCGAACCGGTCGAGCATCATCACCTTGTGCCACGCGGCCACGAAGTCGTGGACGAACTTCTCCTTGGCATCGGAGCACGCGTAGACCTCGGAGAGGGCGCGCAGCTGCGAGTTGGAGCCGAAGGCAAGGTCGGCGCGGGTGGCGGTCCACTTGACCTGGCCGGACGTACGGTCGCGGCCTTCGAACGCTTCGCCGGCGTCGGTGGTGGGCGACCAGCTGGTGGCCATGTCCAGCACGTTGACGAAGAAGTCGGTGGTCAGCGCGCCGGGGCGCGTGGTGAAGACACCGTGCTTCGAGCCGTCGAAGTTGGCGCCGATGGCGCGCATGCCGCCGACGAGCGCGGTCATCTCGGGCGCGGAGAGCGTGAGGAGGCAGGCGCGGTCGATCAGGAGATGGTCGGCGCGCGCCGCGTGGCCGGCGGCCGCGTAGTTGCGGAAACCGTCGGCGGCGGGTTCGAGCACGGCGAACGACGCCACGTCGGTCTGCTCCTGCGAGGCGTCGGTGCGGCCCGGCGTGAAGGGCACGTTCACGGTGACGCCGGCGGCCTTGGCGGCCTGTTCGACGCCGGCGCATCCGGCCAGCACGATGAGGTCGGCAAGCGAGATCTGCTTCTTGCCGCCGGCCTGCGCGCCGTTGAACTCCTTGCGCACGGCTTCCAGGGCGTGGAGCGCCTTGGCGAGCTCGGCCGGGTGGTTGGCCGCCCAGTCCTTCTGCGGTGCAAGGCGGAGGCGCGCGCCGTTGGCGCCGCCACGCTTGTCGGTGCCGCGGAAGGTGGACGCCGCGGCCCACGCGGTGGACACGAGCTGCGCCACCGAGAGGCCGCAGCCGAGGAGCTTGGCCTTGAGCGCGGTGACGTCCTGCGCGTTCACGAGTTCATGCGTGACGGCCGGCACCGGGTCCTGCCAGATGAGCGCTTCCTTCGGGACGAGCGGCCCGAGGTAACGCGAGACCGGCCCCATGTCGCGATGCGTGAGCTTGAACCACGCGCGCGCGAAGGCGTCGGCGAACTCGGCCGGGTTCTGGAGGAAGCGGCGCGAGACCTTCTCGTAGGCCGGGTCCATGCACAGTGCCAGGTCGGTGGTGAGCATCACCGGGGCGTGGCGCTTGGTGGAATCGTGCGCGTCGGCCACGGCGGTCACCGCGGACTCGTCGGTGGGGATCCACTGGTGCGCGCCGCCCGGGCTCTTGGTGAGCTTCCACTCGTAGCGGAAGAGCGTCTCGAAGTAGCCGTGGTCCCACGTGGTGGGGTTCGGTGTCCAGGCGCCCTCGAGGCCGCTGGAGATGGTGCTGGCGCCGTTGCCGGTGCCGAAGGTGTTCTTCCAGCCGAGGCCCATCTGCTCGATGGGCGCGCCCTCGGGCTCGGGCCCGACGTACTTGCTGGGGTCCGCCGCGCCGTGCGTCTTGCCGAAGGTGTGGCCGCCCGCGATCAGCGCCACGGTCTCCTCGTCGTTCATGGCCATGCGGGCGAAGGTCTCGCGGATGTCGCGCGCCGAGGCCACGGGATCGGGCTTGCCGTTCGGGCCCTCGGGGTTGACGTAGATCAGGCCCATCTGCACGGCGGCAAGCGGATTCTCCAAGTTGCGGTCACCGGTGTAGCGCTCGTCGGCCAGCCACTTGCGCTCGTTGCCCCAGTAGGTTTCGTCGGGCTCCCACACGTCGGCGCGTCCGCCGCCGAAGCCGAAGGTCTTGAAGCCCATGGATTCGAGGGCCACGTTGCCCGTGAGGATCATGAGGTCCGCCCACGAGAGCTTCTTGCCGTACTTCTGCTTGATGGGCCAGAGGAGGCGACGCGCCTTGTCGAGGTTGGCGTTGTCGGGCCAGCTGTTGAGCGGCGCGAACCGCTGCATGCCGGCGCCGCCGCCGCCGCGGCCGTCGGTCACGCGGTACGTGCCTGCGCTGTGCCAGGACATGCGGATGAAGAAGGGACCGTAGTGGCCCCAGTCCGCCGGCCACCACGACTGCGAATCGGTCATCAGGGTGCGCAGGTCCGCGCACACGGCGTGGAGGTCAAGCGACTTGAACTCCTTGGCGTAGTCGAAGCCCGTACCCATGGGGTCGGAC
The DNA here is from genome assembly GCA_945870475.1 of Phycisphaera mikurensis NBRC 102666. GTDB lineage: Bacteria > Planctomycetota > Phycisphaerae > Phycisphaerales > SM1A02 > UBA966. The sequence continues at coordinate 6,648 of CAMBSR010000031.1, read as the reverse complement.
TTGGGGGAGTGCTGGAGCAGCGGCTGCAGGTTGATCTGGTTCGGCCACCACACGCGGATCGTGGGCGTGTCGTTCGTGATCGGCTTGGTGAAGGCGCCGGCGAAGGGGCACATGCTTGCGCTGGTCATGGTCGTGGACTCCTGTGTTTGGCTCGCAGACGGGCGTATAAGGGTAGCACCTTCCCCCCCGGAAGTCACGCGGAAGTGCCGCGGGATTCAGCGACGATCCGCGGCAGGAGGATTTCCCTGACCTGCCGGATGAACTGGTCCCGCATGTGCGGCAGGTAGACGATGGCGCAGGTGATCCGGAGCGCGGACAGGAAGTGGCGGTTGGCCTCGAAGATCGCGCGCTCCTCGGGCGGGCGGCTCGCGAAGTAGTGCTTCTCGAAGCTCTTCCAGAACTCCACGCCGCTCGCGGTGTCGATCTTGGTGGCGAGCTCGCAGATCCCAAGTTCGGGCACGCCGTAGATCATGTAGATCAGGCCGATGTCGAACATGTTGCTTCCGATGGAGAAGTCGCCCATGTCGATGATTACCAGCTCGCCGTCCTGCACCATGATGTTGCTCGTGTGCAGGTCGAAGTGGACGCAGGTGTCCGCATTGGGGATCGCGTCGAGGCGTTCGAGGAGCAGTGAGATCTCCGCCGGGCTGAATGCGTCACCGAGCTGGTGGATGTAGTCGCGGATGCGGTCCTTGAGCTGGGGCAGGACTTCGGCGTCGCCCTTGGCGGTGTGCAGGCTCGCAGCCAGGTCTGCGAGCCGCTTCGCGTGCGTATCGATCAGGTGCGGGTCGCGCCGCACCACCGCGCTGAAGAGCTCGGCGTTGAGCAGTTCGAACACGATGCCCGAGCGCGTGCCGCAGGTCACGACGTCATAGGAGATGGCGGTGGGGATTCCCAGGACGAACGCGGCCTTTGCGTAGGTCTTCTCCTGTTCGGCCATGCTGATGTCGACGCCGTCCTTGTAGAGCTTGACCACCGTCTCGCCGTCGAGGCGGAAGCACTCGCCGCAGACGCCGGAGGAGAGGAGCTCGCAGCCATCCACGGAGATCTCGCGCGCGGTCTTCGCCAGCGTGATCACCTTGGAGAGGCCGGTCAGGTCGAAGATCTCGCGCACTGCGGGGGAGAGGTTGCGCGCAACGAGCCTGCCGCCCGAGGCGGCCATGCGCCGGTGGGCCACCAGGATGGTGCGAATGCCCGCGCTCGAGATGAACGGGCAGTCGGTGAAGTCGATCACCAGCTCGCGCAGGCCCGCGGTGTCCAGTCGGGCCTCCACGTCGGGCGCGGTGCTGGCGTCGAGGTGGCCGTGGAGTTTGACGGTCCGGCGGTCGCCCTGGGTGTCGATGGTGATCTGCATGGATTGTGTTCATGCTACGGGGCGTCCAGTGCCAGCCTTGCGGCGTCACCGGGCATCGCCTACCTTGCGGCCATGAACCGCAAGACCACCATCGCCACCGTCGGGATCTTCGCCGCATGCCTCACGTTGGTTGCCGCTCGCGTGGCCACCCAGGACGGGATGATCTCGCCCGGCACCACGCAGGCCGATGCGCGCAAGCTGCTCCAGGCCGGCAACAAGCGTTTCGTCGAGGGTGGCATGGAGTCGCACACCTGGCAGCAGGAGCAGGTGGTGAAGACCGGCGCCGAGGGGCAGATCCCGTCGATCGGCGTCCTGAGCTGCGCGGACTCGCGTGTGCCGGTCGAGATCATCTTCGACATGGGCGTCGGCGACCTGTTCGTGAACCGCGTCGCCGGCAACTTCGAGAGCCAGGAGTCGAGCGGCACGTTCGAATACGGCGTGCATGCGCTCGGGGTGCACACCATCGTGGTGCTCGGTCACACGAAGTGCGGTGCCGTGAGCGCCACGCTCGCGGGCAAGCCCCTTCCCGGCAACATGGGCATGCTGACGGCCGCCATCCGTCCGGGCCTCGAGCAGCTCATCAAGGAGAAGGGTGCCAAGAGCGAGGCTGCGCTGCTTGATGCTGCCGTGGAAGCGAACGTGCGTTTCCAGATGCGCCAGGTGGACGCCACCAGCGAGCTGCTGAAGAAGGCGCACGCCGAGGGCAAGATCCAGGTGCTCGGTGCCATCTACGACGTCGACACCGGCAAGGTGCGGTTCCTCGACTGATCGCCGGTCGATCGCGCGTTGAACTTCAATTGACCGTGCCGCACGCGTGCGCCGTTCGGGCGCGATGCGTCAGCGGTACATGATCTTCTTGGTCCACGACGCGATCAGCATGCCGATGACCGAGATGCCCACCGCGCCTTCCAGCACCGCCAGGAACCGCGGCAGCAGTCCCTTGGGCGAGAGGTCGCCGTAGCCGATCGTCATGAACGTGATGCCGCTGAAGTAGAGGTGCGCGCCGAAGCCCTCGCCGGGGACGCCTTCGAGCAGCCACTGCACCGAGCCGAAGAGGACGATCGCCGCGGCCGTCGCCACGAGCAGCCGTGCCGGGCGCTCTCCGTAGCCCCACAGCGCGTTGAGGAGGATCGATCCGAACCAGCCGCGGATGGCGCGCAGCCGCAGGAGCAGGCTCTCGTGCTCCGCGGTGAACGCGTGGCGGTGGAGCGTGTGGCGCTCGAAGGTCTTCTCCATGTAGGTGAGCTCGCCGGCGTCGGCGAAGTGGCCCATGGACATGGCGTTGAGCTTCAGGTTGCGGCAGATGCGCATGAGGACGCGCGGGTCGGTGTCCTTGCGGAACCGGATGGTCTGCAGGGTGATCTCGCACTCCTTGAAGGAGCAGAAGTCCAGCCTGCAGTCCGCGATGCGGGCGTTCGAGAACTCGTTCTTCTGGAACTTGGAGTTCACGATGTCGCAGTTGTCGAAGACGGTGTTGCGGAAGTAGCACTCCGAGAGCGAGGCCTGGCTCAGGTTGCAGTGCGCCAGGTGCGTGCCCTTGAAGCCCACGTCGCGGATGGTGGACCAGCGGAGGTTCACGTCGCGCAGCTGTGCGCCGTCGAGCTGCGTCTGCTCGATGCGGATGCCGCGCAGGTCGAGGAACGTGCGGCCGTCGTGCTGCATGGTGGGCACCTCGATGCCGGCAGGCTGACCCTGCAGCTGGTGGATGGCCGCAGCGGTGAGCTCGGGGGTCCATCGTGCACGGAGAAACTCGACGCTGTCGCTCATGGCATGGTCCTTGGCGGGGCGGCGTGCGCCGCGGGGTGGCATGGTACGGGGGCGGCAAGGTGCGTCGTGCGGGCATTCCGCCGATGCGCCATCGGGCAGCGCGTTGCTGCATCAGTTAGCCTCGGCGGCAGGAGCTTTTCGCCCAATGGTCATTCCGCTGAAGTACGTCCGCCTCTTCGTCGCCTCCGATGGCCGATCGCATTTCGAGGACTGCACGCTGCCGCTCGGCACGCGTGCCTTCGCGCCGCCGACCACGCCGCTCGAGGCGTCCGAGCTGATGCCGGCCGTGGGATTCGCGGTGGTGCACTTCGCCGCCGACTGGGAAGGACCGTGGCATCCCTCGCCCTACCGGCAGTGGTTCTTCATGCTGTCCGGTTCGCTCATCGTGACTGCCTGCGATGGTGCGGAGCGCACGCTGCGTGCGGGCGATGCGATCCTGCTCGATGACATGGGCACCAAGGGGCACCTGACCCGCGTCGTCGGCGGTCAGCAGGTGATGGCGGTGGGCGTGCGCATTCCGGAGGCGTGAGGCGAGAGTGCGGCCGGGATCCGCGGTTGGCGCCCGCTCCGGCGGATGGTGTAATGGAGTTGCGATGGATGCCCTGATGGCCCCCAACCATGGACCGCTGCCGGTGAAGCTGCTGCGGCTCCTTGCCCGGGCTGCCAGTCTCCTGAGTCTCGGAATGCTGGTCCTGTTCGCGTTCAGCGGCGGGAACTGGCCCACGCCGTTCGAGTGGCTGATGATCGCTTTCTTCCCGGTGGGCGTCGCCGTCGGGATGGTGCTCGCATGGCACCGTGAGGTGCTCGGCGGTGCGGTGACGCTCGTTGGGTTGGCGGGCTTCTACGCGATTGCGGCGGGTGCGGACGCCTCACGGCCGCTTGGGCCGTGGTTCGCGGTCTTTGCATTGCCGGGCCTGCTGCTCCTTGCCTGCGGGCTGCTGACCCCGCGCGCTCCGCGCTGAACATGCGGGCGTTGGTCGCGTACGCTGCGCGTCGCATGGCGGCGTGGACGTCGCTCCCATGCCCTGAACTTCCGAGAGGCAACCGATGATCACTGCACCCAATGCTCCGAGCCGTCTGTCAGGCATCCTTCGCACGATGTCCGTGCTTTGCGCTGCGTCGCTGGCCGCATGTGCGTGCGCGGAGGCCGCGCCGTCCGCAGCGCCCGTCGGCCAGTCCGTCGCCGCGCCGAAGGCAGCCGCCAAGCGCAAGCCGAACATCCTGGTGATCTGGGGCGACGACATCGGCCAGTTCAACGTCAGTGCCTACAACATGGGCATGATGGGCTACCGCACGCCGAGCATCGACCGCATCGGCCGTGAGGGCGCCATCTTCACCGACTGGTACGGGCAGCAGAGCTGCACCGCGGGTCGCGCGGCGTTCATCACCGGACAGTCGCCGATGCGCACCGGGCTCACCAAGGTGGGCCTGCCGGGCGCGCCGGAAGGCATCCGCAAGGAAGACCCGACCATCGCCGAGCTCCTGAAGGCGCAGGGTTACGTCACCGGCCAGTTCGGCAAGAACCACCTCGGCGACCGCGACGAGATGCTGCCTTCGGCGCATGGATTCGACGAGTTCTTCGGCAACCTCTACCACCTGAATGCCGAGGAGGAGCCGGAGAACCCCGATTTCCCGAAGGACCCGGCGTTCCGCAAGAAGTTCGGCCCGCGCGGCGTGATCCACAGCTTCGCCGACGGACGCATCGAGGACACCGGCCCGCTGACCCGCAAGCGCATGGAGACCATCGACGAGGAGGTCAATGCGCGCGCGATGGGATTCATGGAGCAGTCGGTGAAGGCGGAAAAGCCGTTCTTCCTGTGGTGGAACTCCACCAAGATGCACATCTTCACGCACCTCAAGGACGGCGTGGACGGCAAGACGGGCCTCGGCATCTACGCGGACGGCATGGTCGAGCACGATCGCCAGGTGGGCGAGCTGCTCGCCAAGCTCGAAGCGCTGGGTGAGTTGGAGAACACCATCATCATGTACTCCTCCGACAACGGCGCGGAGACGTTCACCTGGCCGGACGGCGGCACCACCATGTTCCGCGGCGAGAAGAACACGCAGTGGGAAGGCGGCTACCGCGTGCCGTGCATGATCCGGTGGCCGGGCGTCATCAAGCCCGGGACGATCGTCAACGAGATCGGTGCGCACGAGGACATGATGCCGACGTTCCTTGCCGCCGCCGGCGATGCCACGGCAGCGGCCGACCTGCGCCGCGGTCGGACCGTGGCGGCGCGCGAGTACAAGGTGCACCTGGACGGGTACGACCTGGCGCCCGCCCTCAAGGGCGAGTCCGCGTGGCCGCGCAGCGACTTCATCTACTGGACCGACGGCGGCGAGGTGGCGGCGCTCCGCTACAAGGACTGGAAGGCCACCTTCCTGCTCCAGGAATCCGAAGGGCTCGACGTGTGGCAGAAGCCGTTCACCGAGCTGCGCGCGCCGATCCTCACGAACCTCCGCATGGATCCGTTCGAGCGTGCCCGTTCCGAGCACGCGGTGGGCTACCAGCGCTGGTACCTCGAGCACATGTTCATGATCGCCCCGGCGGGCGCCTACGTGGGCCAGTGGCTGCAGAGCTTCCGTGAGTTCCCGCCCCGCCAGAAGCCGGGCAGCTTCAACCTGGAACGGGTGATGGAAGCCGTGACCAAGCCGCAGCAGTGATCGGACGCGCGGGCCGGCTGGCTCGCACCGTCGGCGCTGTCCGCACCGTCACAGCCTCATCAGCATCACCGCACCCACGCAGAGCGTGAAGTACGGCACCAGCGTGGCTGCGCCCGCGTAGTCCTTGGCGATGCGCTGCCCGAAGAAGAGCATCACGATGCAGGTGGCCGCCGCCTGTGCGCCGTACAGCGCGAACGCGGTGGAGCCGGACAGCACAAGCTGCGCCGCGCCAACGGCGCAGAGGGCGCCGGCAAGCAGCTCGGCGATGGTGATGGTGACCAACATGTTCCGCACCTGCCCGCGGAACGCCGTCTTGGCGAAGTGCCCCTGCAGCCACGAGAGGTTGCCGGCGAAGTCGGTGACCTTGTCGATCCCGGACTGCAGGAAGAGGATTGCCAGGAAGACGGCGGCCAGGCACTGCGAGAACGGGATGGGATTGAAGATATCGGTGGACATGGTGGTTGCGGGAAAGTTCCGTGCGGAAGTGTATCGGTGCGCGATGTCGCAACGCGCCATGTGCGGGTTGGGGGAATGGTGCGCATGCCATGCTGCGCCGGGCGCGCTTAACGTGGACTCATCTTGCATGTGCTCGGTTGGTGTGCGGAGCGCCAGCGCCGCATGCCGCCTTTCGGAGCATGTGCCGTGCAAATCGCATTGATCGTGGAATTGGCGATCGTGGTCGCGCTGCTCGTGGTGCTGGCGTCGGCGTTCGAGGTGGGATTCCGTACCGGCAGGCGGGGAGCCGCATTGGGAGACGTGCCCGGCAGCCCGCAGATCGGCGCGGTGCAGGGGGCGGTGCTCGGCCTCCTGGGGCTCCTGCTCGGGTTCAGCTTCGCCGGCGCGTCCGCGCGCTTCATGGAGCG
>CAMBSR010000030.1 GCA_945870475.1 Phycisphaera mikurensis NBRC 102666 | reverse complement strand
TGTCCGCCACCTACAACGTCCGCCAGGACCGCCTGACCGTGCAGGTGGGCCGGTTCCGCGCCACTTTCAATTCGTTCAACGAGCTTTCGCCCTTCGCAGGGCAGGGAAACCCGTTCGTCTACGTGGGTGGCGAATCGGTTGGGTTCGTGGTGGGGACGCCGTTCGAGTTCGACAACTTTGCGCTCACCGGCAAGGGCGTCGCCGTCGCTCCGTGACGGTCGGCCCGGCTTCAGCGGAACCGAAGTGTCCCACCCAGCGCACCCTTCGGCGCGCGCGTTATTTCCGGCAGGGCAAGCCACGCATCCCGTGCCGCGCGTTCCGCGGCGCGCGTGCGTTCGGCGAGCAGGCGCGCCAGCGCTGCGTCGGTGACTCGCCGCGTGGGGACATCGCGGGCGTCGCTCGGCACGTCCATGGGTCCGAGCGATCGGAGGAGCTCCAGCAGCTGTCGCGCGTTGTCGCCGTCGACGGCGATCCATGCGCCGCGCACGGCTTCGACGGGTGCGCGCGCCGGGTCGGCGGCATCAAGTGCCCGTGAGATGCGCTCGATGCCGCCCGTGGAGGGATCGGTGAGCTCGTAGTAGTCCGGGACCGAGGCGCGGGCGGCGGCGATCATCGCGGAGCGCCCGGCGGCCGGTCCGCACTGCGCGTCGATGGCCTGCAGCAGCTCGGCCTGCAGCGCGCGGAGCGGCCCGACGCGGTCGCGCAGGCGTGCCATGGCGGATGCGCCGGCCTTCTCGGTCATGAACTCCGCGAAGTCGTCGGAGTCCGTGGAGTTGGTCTGCGTCACGGCCGTGCGGATCGTGTCGATGGCCGCGTCCGTGGCGGCGGCCATGGCCGTGCGCCAATCCGCTGCATGCGCCGACACCAGCGCGAGCGCCGTGGTGCACGTGGCCTGGTCCGGCGAGCACGCCATGGCGACGGACACCGGGTCGAATCGCGGGCATGCGGCCGGTGCCACCAGCGCCGAGACGTCCCACGGACCCATGCCCCACTCGAAGTTCGCGCGGCGGCTCGCCAGGAAGACGCGCGTGGCGGCCGTGCGCGGATCGTCCGCGGCGGCGCCATGGATTGCCGCGAGCGCATTGGCGAGGCGGTCGTCGGAGGCGCCGAGCCGCGCCAGCGTCTGGCGCGCAAGCGAGGCGTACTGGTCGATCGCCTGCTGGATGCCGGGTTGTTCTTCCAGGAAGATCTCGTCGACCTTCTTCTCCGCCTGTTCGAGCGGCGGGGCAAGGTCCTGCCACGCCGCGGATTCCAGGATCTCGGCGTCATGGAGCGCCACCTGCACCGCAGCCTGCGTCGGTTCGGGCGTCCGCCAGATCCGCTGCAGGAGCGCGCGTTCGACCTGCGTGAAGCGACCGGCATGCATGAGTTGGTAGGTGCCCGAGGGCATCGATCCTTCCTGAAGCGGGTCGGTCGGTTCCTCGGCCGGCGTTCCCGTCTCGATCGGGTCGGCGCGGAGCACGGCTGCCGGCGCACGGGCAGCCATGCGTTGCGCGGACGCGGGCGGCATGAACTGCTGCAGCCGTTCTTCCAGCGCCTGTCGGTCGGGCGCGGTGAGCTTGGTGAGAAGCTGCAGGGTTTCCGCGAAGTCGGGGAAGTCCTCGCGCGATGCAGCGACGCGCGCGGCGGCGTCGCTGACTTCCTTGCTCGGCTTCTTGCCGGGACCGGGCCGCTGTTCGTTGGTGGCGCCGGGCGGCACATCTGCGCCCGCTGCACGTGCGGCGCGCCGGCTGCGCTCCTGCACTTCCTTCGTGCGTGCCTCCGCCTCCTCCACCGCCAGGTAGGCACGGAGCCGTTCGGCCATGCCTGAGGACTGCACCGCGGGCATCTCCAGCATGGCCTCGGCCACGAACACCATGCGGCGCCGGCGTGCGTCGATGAAGTTGCTGCGCAGCGCGCTTGCGAGCAGTTCGCCGGTGGGGGCGTCTGCAGCGGCGATCTCCGCGATGGTGGCATCGTTCACCGCGTCCACGCGCGCAAGCTCCACGTCCATGGCCAGCTCCGATGCCTTCGCCACCGCCTCGACGATGCGCCGCTTGTCCTCGCGCGAAAGCTTCGCAACGACGCCCGCCGCGTCCGGGGGGCCAAAGAGGTCCTCAGGCTTGAGCCCCTGCGATTCGAGCTCCTTGAGCCAGCGGCGCGGGATGTCGAACTTCGCGTTGGCCGCCGTGGCAAGTGCCGCGGCGAAGCGCTCGCGGTACTTCTCCGTGAGCGGTGCCACCGCATCGCGCTGCGCAGGGGCAAGCCGCAGTGCGGTGATCGCCGCATCGATATCCACGGGGAGCGCACGGTTGCTGCTGCCGAATGCGGTGACGGCGCGCACGATGGCGCGGCGGCTGCGCGCCTCGCTGACCTGGCGCCCGCATGCGGGCACCGCGTCCTGCACCGCGTCGAAGAGTTGGTCATCGAGCGCCGCGAGCGCGTTCATGAGCGACTGCTGCTTCGCGGCAAAGGTCTCGAGCTCTGCCGCGGAGGGAAGCTTCGGCCGGCCGGCGGCATCGGCGCATGCGACGGCCATCGGCGCGGCGATCTCCGCGCGAAGCTTCCAGTAGGCATCGAAGTACTCGTCGTGCGCGCGGTCGATGGCGGGCCATGGCACGGTGCCGCCGCAATCGATGGTGGCGGCGTAGAGCTCCGGGACGCCGATCGGCTCCGCCATGCGCCCGAATTCCGCGGCGGGGATGCGGCAGCCGGCCACCACGGCCAGCAGGAGGAATGCGAGAACGCCGCGGACGGCATTTGCCATGGCGGGCCTTCCCGGAAGCACATGGAGCAGGTTTTTCATGGTGTGGAGCGCGTCGTCCGCGGCGCGTGAAGTCTATCGGTGCCGCTGCGGGCGCTCCTATCATCCGGCCATGCCTTCGCTCCCCGTCATCGGCATCACCATGGGCGATCCCCTCGGGATCGGTCCGGAGGTGCTCGTGAAGGCACTGGCCGATCCGGCGGTGCGCCGGCTTGCCAAGTTCGTGGTCTACGGCCGCAACGAGACGCTGCTGGCCGCCGCCGACCGCGCGCGCGTTGGGCTCGACTGGTTCCGCGTGGATGCCGCAAGCGAGCGGGCGCAGGACGGCTCGGTGCTGCAGCCCCTGGTGCTCGATTACACGTCGGAGGGACTGCTCGACGTCACGCGGCCCGGGCCGACGCGCTTCGGCGGGCTCCTCTCCAAGGCGTTCGTGGAGGACGCCATCACCGACGCGATGCGCGCCCGCAACGATCCGCGCCGCGTGGATGCCATCGTCACCGGCCCCATCAGCAAGGAAAGCTGGTCGCTGGGCGGCTTCAAGTGGCCCGGGCACACCGAGCTGCTGGCGTTCCGTACCAAGGCCAAGCGGCACAGCATGATGTTCAGCTCGCCGCGCCTGCGCGTGGCGCTGGCCACTGCGCACCTGCCGCTCATGGACGTGCGCAACGTCCTCACCATCGGCAAGGTCTACGACCCCATCGACCTGGGGCACCAGTTCTGCAGGCAGCTGGGGATCGAGAAGCCGCGCATCGCGGTGTGCGGCCTCAACCCGCACGCGGGCGAGAACGGCATGTTCGGCGACGAGGAGACGCGCATCATCCGCCCGGCCATCGAGGCCGCCAAGCGCATCGGGATCGACGCGCACGGGCCGTTCCCGGGCGACACGGTCTTCATCGGCGCGGCGGCGGGCGACTGGGACCTGGTGGTGGCCATGTACCACGACCAGGGGCTCATCCCCGTGAAGCTCCTCGGCTGGGACAAGGCGGTCAACGTCACCGTGGGCCTGCCGATCGTGCGCACCAGCCCCGACCACGGCACCGCGTTCGACATCGCGGGGCAGGGACGCGCCAGCGAGGGCAGCATGAAGGCCGCCATCGAGCTGGCCGTGAAGCTGGCGCACACGCCGCGCAGCGCGTGGGACAGTCCGCACGCACGCGGGCTGGCGACGCCGGTCGAAGCAACCAACGAAGAGGAAGACGCCACATGAGCATTGATGCACCCGCCGTCCGCGAGCCCCGAGTCCTGGTCCTCTCCACCAGCCTGCATCCGCAGAGCCGCAGCCGCATCCTGGCCGAGCATGCACGTGTCTCGCTCGCGCAACGCGGCACGCAGGTGGCGTGGTTCGACTGCCGCGAGGTGGAATTCCCCTACATGGACGGCCACAGCGCGCACGGCCACGAGGCCACGCAGGCGCTGCAGCGCGCGCTGGGCTCGTGCGATGCGGTGCTGATCTGCTCCGGCGTCTACAACTTCGACGTGAGCGCCGTGGCCAAGGCATGCCTGGAGCTGGGCGGCCGCTCGTGGAACGACAAGACCGTGGGCATCGCGTGCGCCACCGGCAGCATGGTGAGCTACATGAGCCACATGGGCCTGGCCGCGAGCCTGATGCTCGACTTCCGCTGCGTCATCGTGCCGCGCTTCGTCTACGCCACGGGCGACGCGTTCAAGGACGGCAAGCTGTCGGATGAAGCGGTGCAGACGCGGATGGCGGAGCTGTGTGGGTCGCTGTCGGACCTGGCGCGCCGGCGGATGTGAGCGCGGGCCTGGGCTCATGGGCGTCACTTTCGAATCTCGTCCGTATTGATCGGGATCGGCGCTCTTCGCCGGGCACAACACGCAGGGGATCTCGTTGGATTCTCCGCCGTCTTGTGGAAGCCACTCGCGATGTCCGATCCGATGCACAGGCGAATGGCAAGTGAGTGTTGTGGGTTGAAATGAACAAATGAACAGAAAATTGGAACTTTCGTTTGGCGAAAGAAAATCAGGCTGTACGGTAGGTAAATGGAAATATTTTTATCTGGGGTCCGGCGGGTTACAGCCAAAGGCGGTGTTCGGCCCAATCTTAATGTGTGTCGCAGGCCCGGGTTGCCCGTCGCTATGGCTTTGGCGATGGTGCTCTGCTTGCTTCAGCCATCAGCATTCTGCCAAAGTTCAGGAGTCCCAATCAGTTGGTTTGGCCAGTGTCTCAAATTGGATCCCGTGTCATGCTGTGATTGGGTCAGCGAGTACCAAACGCTCCCGGGTCCAATTTCCTGTGGCCAATGGTCGTGCCTGCCGCTGGTGAACTCAATGTCAACGAACCGTTGGCGCGTGGGAGCGCCCGGGTACCGCGCTCTGATCACCCTGCCAAACAAGTCATGCACAGTTTGGTCGCCGGTTTGTATCGAAATGCCGACTGGTTCAGTTCAGTGTGCTTTGGAACCGGACCCGGTGATCTATGTTTGCTCTGATTGCGCAGTGCCGGCCCTAGCGACGCCATGCGCGAAATAAGATGACGCAACCCTTCCTATTCCTGTTGAGCGTGGCAGGTCTACTTTCGGGCACACCCGGCCAAGATCAGCCATTTCCGGGCGCCGCAGGCGGACCGCGAGTAGATCTGGGGCTTTACGAGATGCCTTCGGAGGAGTTGTTTCGGGCGCCAGCCCAGATCTGGGCGAGATCGGCTGACGAGCTCGAGACCTGCGAAGTCTTGATTCGGCACTGGGTGGTCGCCGAGCGCGCTGCAGACGCCAGGGAGTTCGCTCGATTGCGGGCCGCCGAGCGGCAGCTTGCGGCGCATCGTTCGGATCCTGGCGGCTGGCGATCCAATCCGGAGGCGGTTTCGTTGTACGCGGAAGCGGTGCGCGAGAGGCAGCGGGCGAATGCACGACGGACCGCGCGTGAGGCAGTAGTGCTCGAACAGATCTGCGGAGCATGCGACCGAGATCCGGCCGATGCCGATTCAGTGAAGGGGCGAATCGCAGCATGGCGCGGTGCGGCGCTTCCGGTTCCGATCGAGGGTGGCTGCGTGGATCTTTCGCCACTCGTTGAGGTAACCGGAGCTGCTCAGGGACGTATCGCTACGGCAGTGGAACAGTATTTCGTGGAAATGCATCCGATCTGGAACCGGAAGTTGCGGGCCAGGGGACGCCAGCTGGAGGCCAACGCAGCAGTCGTTGCGGGCACTACGGCGCCAGACGCGACCTATTCCGCCAGCCGCGAATTTCTTGATTCGTCCATACTGATCGCAACGAGCAATCTGCGCTGGGCGGCTACCTTCGCGTTGGCCCTGCATCCTGCGGACGATGAATGCGAGGAAAGGTTTGCCGTTGTGGACCGTCTGAAATCTGCGGCCATGCAGCGGTCGCCGGTCGGTGTTCCCATCGACTGTGGTGATGATTCCGTCCGCAGTCGAGTGACCCAACAGTGGCACCAAATTGCCGAACTCGTCGACGAGCAGGGTTGGTGGACGACTGCCGATGGCATCTATCCGCGCCTTTGCGGATCGCGCCTACTTCCTCCGCCGGTCGCTGAAATCTCCGCAGGAGAATCAGCGTCGAACCTGGAGCGTCTCGCGATCACGCACCAGATGGCCCTTGACGTGGTTCGCTCGTCGAACGACCAAGTAGGTGCGGTCGGTGCACACGCCGGTGGAAATTGAGAGGTCGAACGAAGTTCGAGGCGATTGTCCTTGGCGTCGTACGCCACCATACTCACTTGGTAGACCCCGCCGTAGGGCGCTGCTCCTGAAGCGCGTGCCACAGGGCGGATGAGATTTTTTCGGCGGCCTTCAGTTCAATGCCCGACGGCAGGTTCCCGACCATTGCACCGCCGCAGGCTCAGGCCGCGCCGGGTTCCCAGCCTTCGGGCGCCATCTCGAAATGCACGAACTCGAACGCCGGCGCCACCACGCAGCCGACCAGCGACCATGCGCCCGTCGATCGCGCCGCCTGCCACCAGCCGCGGGGAACCACGGCCTGCGGTGCGTGGCCGGCCACAAGGTTCGCGCCAAGCATGATCACCTGGCGGTCGCTGCCGTCTGGCTTCGCGATCTCCAGCTCCAGCGCGTCGCCGTCGTGGAACAGCCAGTGCTCGTCGGCGTCCACGCGGTGCCAGCGGCTTCGTTCGCCGGCGGGCAGCAGGAAGAGGATCGACGTGCTTGCGCCGCGCGGCGCGTCCGGCGCGCGGAAGGTCTCGCGAAAGAAACCGCCCTCGGGGTGGCGAGCCAACCCGAGGGCGGAGACGGTTTCCTGTGCCGAGCGCGACGGCTGCATCAGCGGATGACGATCGTGCTCTGCTCGCCGATCAGCTCGTAGACCACTTCCACCTCGGCATCGCCGAGGCGCACGCAGCCCATCGACATCTGCTGGCCGATCGACTGCGGCTCGGTGGTGCCGTGGATACCGTAGCCGGTGAACTTGGCGGTGTCGGGCGTGGTGCCCTGCAGGCCGATCCAGCGCTCGCCGATCGGGTTCTTCGGGTCGTTGGCCGCGAACTTCTCGCCGGTGCGCGGGTTGGTCCACTGCGGGTCGATCAGCTTGGAGCCGCTGCGGACCTTGAAGGTGCCGACGGGCGTCGAGTCGTTGGTACCCGTGCCGCAGGGGAAGCTGGCCACCATCACGCGGTCGCTGCCGGTGCCGGCGTAGATGTTGATGCGGAGGTCGGCCTTCACCACCTCGGCATCGAACGGTCCGTGCGCAAGCTTGAGGCGCATGTCCGGACGGAGCGCCTTCTCGCTGGCCATGCCGTTGATGCGCTGCACGAAGCGCCAATCGGTGCCCAGCTTCTCGCGGCTGCTGATCTTGGCCAGGCTGTCGCCCTTCTTCACCACGTAGCTCTGGCTGACGGTATCGCCGGCCACGATCTTGGGGGAGAAGAAGAGCTTCTCCGCCAGCTTGTTGATGCCGGCGTAGGCCTGGGTGCGCTCGGCTGCGCTGAGGGCGTTGGAATCGAGGAGGCGCGTCAGCTCGGCGCGGGCGCGGACCGGATCGCTGTCGGTCATGGCGACGGCCTGCTGGATGCGCTGCGTGGCGTTGCCGATGCCCGCGGCCGGCGTGGTGGGCGCGGTGCCCGGCGTGCCGGCGATGCCGGCAGTGGCAGCGTTGGCGACGGCGTTGTTGGCCGTGGCCACCGGCGTGGTGGTGGCGGTGCCGAGCGGCGTGGTCGGGTTGGTGACGACGGTGCCCGCGGGAACGGTGGTTCCGGTGGTGGCAGCGTTGCCCGTGGCCGGGTCGTAGTTGACGGCGACGGGCGTTGCCGCGCCGTTCGCTGCGTCGGTGCTCAGCGGGTCAGCCACCGACTCCGTGGACGCGGTCTGCTCCGTGCTCTCCGGCGCTTCGCTCTTGTGCGTGAGGAACCAGCCGGCCGCGGCGCCGCCGAGGCCGATGGCGGCCACGGCCACGAACAGCGAGCGCATGCTCTGCGCGCTGCGGGCTCCGGAGGAGGCGGGCGGGTTGATACGGGGCGACTGGCTGGGAAGGGTCATCCTTGACCTCGTGTGCAGGCGGTGCGACTTCGCGCGGCGTCCGATGCCGCGCATCCTGCGAACATCGGCATTGTGCCACAATTTCCCGCAGTGATTGCGGGGATCGTTGCGCGCGTCGTCAGCGCCCGGGTGCGTTGGCGGCAATCACCTCGCGCTCGGTGACCACGAAGTGCATCGGCACGTCGTGCGGCTCGGTGGGGAGTTCGGGCACCACGAGCGCGGCGGGGGCGAGTCCGATCCGCAGGACGTTCGGCGGCAGGGTGGCGAGGAACCGGTCATAGACGCCGGCGCCGCGACCCAGGCGATGGCCGCGGCGGTCGAAGGCGAGGCCCGGCACCACCACGGCCGTCAGCGATGCTGCTCGGATCGGAACGTGGTTTCGCGGGACCAGCATGTCCCAGGCGTCGGTTTCGCAGCGGTCGCGGAGCCAGCCGTCCGGGCCGAGGTCGGCCGGTTCCACCGCCACGGGCTGGAGAACGGATGTCCGCGAGGTGGCGCGGCCGACCGCCAGGTGCCAATCGTGCGAAATCGCCCATCGATTGGCGAAGATCGGGTCAATTTCCCCGCGAATCGGCACGTAGACCATCAGATACCGCGGATCCGCGTTCCCCGCATGATCGGCCAAGATCCCCACAAGATTGGCACAGGAAGCCGTGCTGATCGCCGCAAGATCCTGCGGCGGAAGGCCCTTGCTGACCTGCCGGACCCATGCCCGGAAGGCCACTTTGGGCTCGCTGGCGCCCGGGGGCAACGGAGGTTGGAAGTTATTGTCAGGCAAGAGTTTCTGTTGAGTTTGCCGTTGGGAACGTGGAGATCTTGAGAACTTCGGGATCGACCGGGGCGGGTTTTGTCGACAATATCCCATCTGACCACTGGAGCGTCGGCCGATCCGGCGACCCTCTTCACCAAGGACCTCATCGACCATGTGCGGAATCGTTGCCTACATCGGGAAGAAGCCGGCGGCCACCCTCCTCCTCGAGGGCCTCAAGCGTCTGGAGTACCGCGGCTACGACTCCGCCGGCATTGCCGTGGCGAGCGGCTCCGGCAAGATCCAGATCGCCAAGAGCGTCGGGCGCGTTCGCGTGCTCGAGGAACTCGTCGAGACGCAGCGCGGCTTCGACGGCACCATCGGCATCGCACACACCCGTTGGGCGACGCACGGTGGCGTGACCGAGGTGAACGCCCACCCACACTGCGACGACCCGGTCAAGGGCCACGGCATTGCGCTGGTGCACAACGGCATCATCGAGAACTACGCGTCCATTAAGACCTACCTCGCCGACAAGGGCCACGTCTTCAAGGGCGAGACCGACACCGAGGTGCTGGTGCACCTGATCGGCGAGCTCTACCAGGGCGACCTGGAGCAGGCCGTCCAGGCAGCGCTGCGCGAGGTGACCGGCGCCTATGCCATCTGCTGCATCTGCGAGAAGGAGCCCGGCGTGCTGGTGGTGGCGCGCAAGGGCAGCCCGCTGATGGTGGGCGTGGGCAGCGACGAATACGTGGTGGCCAGCGACCAGAGCGCCATCGTGGCACACACCAACCAGGCGTTCACCCTGGACGACTACACGGTGGCGAAGCTCACGCGCGACTCGTTCCGCACCAGCACCGTGGACGACGTCACGGTGGACGCGAAGATCCGCGCGCTCGAGATGGACCTCTCCGAGATCGAGCTCGGCGGCTTCGAGCACTTCATGCTGAAGGAGATCTTCGAGCAGCCGGCCGCGCTCACGCGCACGCTGCAGGGCCGCGTGGACCACCGCGCGGGCCAGATCGTCCTGGGCGGCATCGGCGACCACGCGCGCGTGCTGGCCTCGAGCCGCCGCATCACGCTGACGGGCCAGGGCACCGCGCTGCACGCGGGCATGATCGGCAGCTACCTGATGGAGGAGTGGGCCAAGATCCCGGCGGACTGGGACTTCGCCAGCGAGTTCCGCTACCGCAATCCGATCGTCACCGAGGGCAGCGTGGTGGTGGCCGTGAGCCAGAGCGGCGAGACGGCCGACACGCTGGCTGCGCTGCAGGAGGCTAAGTCGCGCGGTGCACTGGCGCTCGGCGTGATCAACGTGGTGGGCAGCTCCATCTCGCGCGAGACCGACGCAGGCATCTACCTGCGCGTGGGTCCGGAGATCGGCGTGGCCAGCACCAAGGCGTTCGTGGGCCAGGTGATGGTGTGCGCGATGCTCGCGCTCTACATCGGGCGCCGTCGCTTCCTGAGCCAGGAGTTCGTCTCCGCCACGCTGCGTGACCTGGAGTCGATCCCGGGCCACATCGAGCGCATTCTGCAGGAGAGCGAGCACATCCGCCGCGCCACCGAGAAGTACGTGGAGCGCGAGAACTGGCTCTTCCTCGGCCGTGGCGTGAACTACCCGGTGGCGCTCGAAGGCGCGCTCAAGCTCAAGGAGATCAGCTACATCCACGCCGAGGGCATGCCCAGCGCGGAGATGAAGCATGGTCCCATCGCGCTCATCGACGCGGGCATGCCGTGCGTGTTCGTGGCCACGCGCAACAGTCAGTACGAGAAGGTGCTCTCGAACATCCAGGAAGTGCGCAGCCGCGGCGGCCACGTCATTGCCGTGGCCACCGAGGGCGACGAGCACATCAAGAGCATGGCCGAGGACGTCTTCTACGTCCCGGACGTCCCCGAGATGCTGCAGCCGCTCGTGACCGTGGTGCCGCTCCAGCTCCTCGCCTACCACGCGGCGGTGCTGCGCGGCAAGGACGTGGACAAGCCGCGCAACCTGGCCAAGAGCGTCACCGTGGAGTGACCGGGCGCGTCGGCGCCTGTCGTTCATTGCGCTTCGTGACGGAGCGGATCCTCGCGCGGCGCTGCGCGGACTATCGTCTGCGCCATGCGCGTCGTCAGCCTGCTTCCATCGGCCACCGAACTGCTCTTTGCGGCGGGCGCCGGCGACCTGCTGGTCGGCCGCAGCCATGAGTGCGACTGGCCGCCGGCTGCGACGCGTGTCCCGGTGCTGACGTCCGCGCGCATCGCGCACACGGCGGCTGTCGGTGCCGACGCACTCGTGGACCAGGCGGCCATCGACGCGGCGGTGCGTGCATCGATGGCGTCCGGTGAATCGCTCTACCGGATCGACGAGGAACTGCTGCGATCGCTCGCGCCCGACGTGATACTCACGCAGGACCTCTGCGAGGTGTGCAGCATCGACCTGCGGAGCGTGGAGCGCATTGCGCGCACGCTGCCGAAGCCGCCGCGCATCGTGAACCTCAACCCGACGACGGTCTGGCAGGTGCTCGACGACCTGCTGGCGGTGGGCGATGCCGTGGGCCGTTCCGCCGAGGCGCAGGCCGCCGCCACCACGCTGCGCGACCGCGTGTGGACGGCGGGCGAGCAGGGCACGCCGTTCACGGACGGGCCGTCGGTGCTGTTCCTGGAGTGGTGCGATCCGCCGTTCGTGGGCGGGCATTGGACGCCGGAACTCATCACGCTTGCGGGTGGGCGGCATCCACTGAACGCGGCGGGCGCGAAGAGCCACGTGGCCACGCCCGAGGAAATCGTTGCCAGCGCACCCGAGCGCGTGGTGGTGGCGCCGTGCGGCCTGCCGCTTGCAGCGGTGCGTGCGGCGATGCCGGCGCTGGAACGGTGCGCATGGTGGAACGAGCTGCCGGCGGTGCGTGCGGCGCGTGCGATGCGTGCGGGCGCGGCTGGCAGCGCGGCGGCGATCGCGTCGCCGGTGATGCTGGTGGACGGCAACCAGATGTTCAACCGTCCTGGGCCGCGATTGGTGGACGCGGTGGAATGGCTGGCCGCGTGGCTGCAGGAGCGGCCGGAACTGCTCCCGCCCGGCTTCCCGGCGGAGCCGTGGCAGCCGACTGCATGAACGGCACCCGTCTGCGTCCCGGAACTGCGCATCCGCCGAAATGACGGTCGCTGCGGTGCATCCGGCGCACGCCGCGGGGTACGGCGTTCGGCACGCGGTTTGCACCATGAGGGGGCCATGGCAACCATCGAGAAATTCACCCACGCGGCGCAGGAAGCGCTGCAGGCCGGTCAATCGGCCGCGAACACCGCGGGACACGCGGAGTATTCCCCGCTGCACCTGTTGTCCGCGCTGACGGCGGACGCGCGCGGTCCCGCCGGCGGTGTGCTGGAACGCGCAGGCATCGAGCCGCGCCGCGTGCGCGAGGTGACCGATGCCGAGCTTCGCCGCATGCCCACGGTGAGTGGTGCGCAGCCGCGCCCGGCGCAGCCCCTGATGCAGGTGCTCGGTGATGCCGAGCGAGCGGCGCAGTCGATGAAGGACGCGTATACGAGCGTCGAGCACCTGCTGCTGGCGCTCGCATCGAGCGCGACCCCGGCGAAGCAGGTGCTTGCCACGCTGGGCGCCGACGAACGGAAGGTACGCAAGGCAATCGAGGAGATCCGCGCCGCAAGCGGAGTGAAGAACGTGAACGACCCCAACGCAGAGAACACCATGGAAGCCCTGAAGAAGTACGGCATCGACCTCACGGAGAAGGCGGAGGGCGGCAAGCTCGACCCCGTCATCGGCCGCGACGAGGAGATCCGCCGCTGCATGCAGGTGCTCAGCCGCCGCACCAAGAACAACCCCGTGCTCATCGGCGAGCCCGGCGTCGGCAAGACCGCCGTGGTGGAGGGCCTGGCGCAGCGCATCGTGAACGGCGACTGCCCGGAGCAGATGAAGGACGTGCGCATCGTGGCGCTCGACGTCGGGCAGATGCTCGCGGGCGCAAAGTTCCAGGGCGAGTTCGAGGAGCGCCTCAAGGCGGTCATCCGCGAGGTGAGCGCGGCGGAGGGGCGCATCATCCTCTTCATCGACGAGATCCACACGGTGGTGAGCGCGGGTGCGAACACCGGCAGCCCGGGCGCGGGCCAGCTCCTGAAGCCGGCCCTGAGCCGCGGCGAGCTGCGGACGATCGGCGCAACCACGCTCGACGAGTATCGCCAGCACATCGAGAAGGATCCCGCGTTCGAGCGGCGCTTCCAGCCCGTCTATGTGGGCGAGCCGAGCGTGCATGACACCATCGCCATCCTGCGCGGGCTGAAGCCGCGGTACGAGACGCACCACCACGTGCGCATCCAGGACGGCGCGCTGGTGGCTGCCGCGCAGATGAGCCATCGCTACATCAGCGACCGGTTCCTGCCGGACAAGGCCATCGACCTGGTGGACGAGGCGGCCAGCCGCCTGCGCATCGAGAACGACAGCATGCCGAGCGCGCTCGACAAGGTGCGGCGCCGCCTGATGCAGCTGGAGATCGAGCGCGAGGCGCTGAAGATGGAGAAGGACGCGGAGAGCAAGGACCGGCTCGGACGCGCGGAGAAGGAGATCGCGGACCTCAAGGAGGAGGATCGTCGGCTCACCTCGCAGTGGCAGGCGGAGAAGAAGGACCTCGATCTCGTCAACAACGCCGCCAAGCGCATCGAGGAGAAGAAGTTCGAGGCGGAGCAGGCGCAGCGCGTCGGCAACTTCGAGAAGGCCGCGCGCATCCTGCACGGCGAGATCAAGGCGCTGGAGGCCGAGCAGCAGGCGGCGCAGGACAACCTGCAGAAGCGCCTGGCGACGGGCGACACGCTGGTGAAGGAGGACGTGGATGCCGAGGCGATCGCCGCGGTGGTGAGCCGCTGGACGGGCATCCCCGTCAGCAAGCTCGTCGAGAGCGAGCGGCAGAAGCTCCTGCACATCGAGGACGACCTGAAGAAGCGCGTGGTGGGGCAGCCAGAAGCGGTCGAGGCCGTGGCCGAGGCCGTGCGCCGCAACCGCGCGGGGCTCGGCGAGCAGAACCGGCCGATCGGCAGCTTCCTGTTCCTGGGGCCCACGGGCGTCGGCAAGACCGAGCTCTGCAAGGCGCTTGCGGGGTACCTCTTCGACACCGAGGAGGCGATGGTGCGCATCGACATGAGCGAGTTCATGGA